>JANNEX010000287.1:0-1634 GCA_031379155.1 Rubrivivax sp. | reverse complement strand
TTGGGTGCGCGCCTTTTTGCCCGGCGCGGCCTCGGTGCAGGTTTGTTCAGGCGCACGCGCCTGGCCCTTGCCGCTGCTGCATGCTGAGGGCTTGTTCGAAGGGCCCACGGCGCTCACCGGCGCCTACCAGTTGCGCGTGCGCTGGCAAGGCGGCGGTGAAGCCCTCATCGAAGACCCCTACCGCTTCGGCCCTGTGCTGGGCGACATGGACGTGTGGCTGTTGGGCGAAGGCTCACACCTGCGGCCCTATGAAATTTTGGGCGCCATTCCTGGCCTGCATGAAGGTGTGCAAGGCACACGTTTTGCCGTCTGGGCGCCCAACGCCTCGCGCGTCAGCGTGGTGGGTGACTTCAACGTCTGGGACGGCCGCCGCCACGTCATGCGCCTGCGCCGCGAATGTGGCGTGTGGGAGATTTTCCTAGCCGGCGTCGGCAGTGGCACGGCCTACAAGTTTGAGTTGCTCGACGGCGCTGGCCACTTGCTGCCGCAAAAGGCCGACCCCTATGCGCGCCAGTCTGAATTGCGCCCCGCCACCGCCAGCATCGTTGCCGCCATGCCGCCGGTGGCCGCGCCGTCTGATGCACGCAAAGCCGCCAACGACCTGGACGCACCGGTCAGCATCTACGAAGTGCACTTGGCTTCGTGGCGGCGCAAGACTGAAGACGGCAACCGCTGGCTGAGCTGGGACGAACTGGCCAACACCCTGGTGCCCTACGCCGCCGACATGGGCTTCACGCACCTGGAGTTGATGCCCGTCAGCGAACATCCTTTCGACGGCAGCTGGGGCTACCAGACCTTGGGCATGTATTCGCCCACGGCGCGTTTTGGCGATGCAATGGGCTTGCGCCGTTTTGTTGATCGCGCCCACGACGCCGGCATCGGCGTGCTGCTGGACTGGGTGCCCGCGCACTTCCCCAGCGACGCCCACGGCCTGGCGCAGTTTGACGGCACGCATCTTTTTGAGTACGCCGACCGTCGCGAAGGTTTCCACAACGACTGGAACACGCTGATCTACAACTTTGGCCGTACCGAAGTGCGCAACTTCTTGGTCGGCAGCGCGCTGTACTGGCTGGAGCGCTACAACGTGGACGGCCTGCGTGTCGACGCCGTGGCCTCCATGCTCTACCGCGACTACAGCCGCGAGGCCGGGCAATGGATTCCCAACGTGCACGGCGGGCGTGAAAATCTCGAAGCCATCGCCCTGCTCAAACGCACCAACGAAGTCGTGGGTGGTGAACGTCCGCAGGCCATCACCCTGGCTGAAGAAAGCACGGCCTTCCCAGCCGTCAGCCGGCCTACTTATGCCGGTGGCCTGGGCTTTCACTACAAGTGGAACATGGGCTGGATGCACGACACGCTGCAATACATGGCGCGTGACCCCATCCACCGCAGCCACCACCACGGTGAGATGAGTTTTGGCCTGGTCTACGCCTTCACTTAAAACTTTGTGCTGCCGCTGTCGCACGACGAAGTCGTGCACGGCAAAGGCAGCTTGCTGGCCAAGATGCCGGGCGACCGTTGGCAGCAGTTTGCCAACCTGCGCGCCTACTACGGCTTCATGTGGGGCCACCCCGGCAAGAAGCTGCTCTTCATGGGCTGCGAATTTGCGCAAGAGCGCGAATGGAGTCACGATC
>JANNEX010000273.1:0-8900 GCA_031379155.1 Rubrivivax sp. | reverse complement strand
AAGTCGGCCAAGCCCAAAGAAAAGCCGGTGCCCGAAGCGCGGGTGCCCGTTCCTAACAAACCACCGGGTGAGGTGGCGATTGACAACGCGCGGCGCAAAGCCAGCGGCGTGGGCCTGCTGGCCATGAAAGACCAGCTGTCCGAGATGGTGGCCGCACCGGCGGCGGTGCAGCTCAAGCAAGACATCAAGCCCGGCCTGGGCGTGGGCGCAGGCACGGGCGTGGGCGTGGGTGCAGGCCTGGACGCCGGCATTCCCGTGCGCGCCATGATCACCAGCAACTCCACCAAAGGCAGTGGCGGCATCAACACGGCGGCCTACAGCAAAGACACGGGTGGCGGTGGCCTGGCCGGCCGCGGCACCACGCTGGTGGAAGGCGTGGCCGGCGGTGGTGGCGGTGGCGGCGCAGGCGGCGGCGGTGGCCGTGCGGGCGGTGGCAGCGGCGACGGCAGTGGTGTGGGCGGTGGCAAAGGCGGCACGCTGCAAAAGGGCGGCAGTGGCAAGGCCAGCCGCAGCATCGAAGAGATCAAGCTGGTCTTTGAGCGCAACAAGGGCGCCATCTACGCCATCTACAACCGCGCCCTGCGTGACGACCCTGCGCTGCAAGGCAAGGTGGTGCTGGAGTTGAAGATTGCACCCAGCGGCGAAGTGGCGGGGCTGCGCATCATCAGCAGCGAACTCAAGGCCGAAGAGCTGGAGAAGAAGCTGCTGGCGCGCATCCGAAGTTTTGACTTTGGCGCTAAAGACGTGGAGGTGATGGTGGTCACCTGGCCGGTGGATTTCTTGCCGTCCTAGCGTCGTGCGAAGACGCCAACCAGGACGCGATGCACCATTGCGCCAGCCAGTAGCTGGCCAGTATCCACAGGCTGGAGAGCGGCAGCGCCTGCATGAACTTGTTGCTGGCCAGCAAGGCGTCTGACAGCATGAACAGCGCACCGCCTGCGGCCAACACGGCACCCCGGGCGGCGCCCCTGCGCCAGACTACGGCGGCCTGCGCGGCCATCGCGCCCAGGCCGACCACGTAGGCCAGCACGGGCCAGCGCAGGCCAGCCGGCACGCCCGGCCACAACAGCCACAGGATGGCTGCCGCGAGAATGACATAACCGACAAAAGGAGTGGCATTGCGCGCCAGGCGGACCTGCCGTGTGAAGGCCCACAGATAGGCCAGGTGTGCCAGCAAAAAACTCACCAACCCGGGCAGGAAGCCTTGCTGCGGCCACAGCAAGGCCACGTCACCGCACCACGACAGCGCCAGGCCCACCAGCACCCAGCGGCGCTGCACCGCTGGGTCCTGACCACGCCGCCATGCGTAGACGATGATCAGCGCCGTGGTCAGCGGCTTGAAGACGAAGTTCAGCGCCGGTGTGTTCAGCGCCCAGGGCGCCGAGGCGATGGCCAACGCCGCGCAGAGCAGCGTCAGCGCTGTCAGCCAGTAGGTTCGCTTGTGCATGATGTTCCCGATTGTCGGCGCCCTGGCCTTGGTTATGCTGCGCCCGCATCAACCCACAGGAAGCATGCACGATGGGCAAGAACCGACTCGAAGCCTTCAGCGACGGCGTCATCGCCATCATCATCACCATCATGGTGTTGGAGTTGAAAGTGCCACACGATCCGTCACTCGACGGCTTGCTCAAACTCGCCCCCGTGTTCCTGAGCTACGTGCTGAGCTTCATCTATGTGGCCATCTACTGGAACAACCACCACCACCTGCTGCACACCGTGCGTCAGGTCAGCGCGCGCATCTTGTGGGCCAACATGCACCTGCTGTTTTGGTTGTCGTTGACACCCTTCGTCACCGGCTGGATGGGTGAAAACCACTTCAAAGAGTTGCCCACGGCGACCTACGGTTTTGTGCTGCTGATGAGCGGCGTGGCCTACTGGATCTTGCAGCAGGCCATCATCAAGAGCCACGGTGAGCAGTCGGTGCTGAAGCAGGCGCTGGGCCGCGACATCAAGGGCAACACCGCGCCGCTGATCTACATCGTCGGCATCGTGTTGTCGTTGTACTGGCCGGTGCTGGGCGGCGCGCTGTATGTGCTGGTCGCAGTCATCTGGCTGGTGCCAGACCGGCGCATTGAGCGCGCTTTGGCGCAGCAGTCGGCTGGCTCAAACCACTGAAGACGGCGCGGCAGAAATCTTCGCCGCCATCGCATCGCGCAGCTTCTTCAGCCGCGCCCTCGGGTCTTCTTGCACCTTGGCTTCATCCAGCTTCATCTCGGCAATGAAGCGGCTGGGCACACCCATCACGGTGTCGCGGCCTTTTTTGCGGCGCTTCAGAGTGCTAACCGCCAAAGTGTGCTGGGCGCGTGTGATGCCCACGTACATCAGGCGGCGTTCTTCTTCCAGCCGCTCAGTCGTCATCTCTTCATCGCCGCTTTTGAAGGGCAGCAGACCTTCGTTGATGCCGGCCAGCATGACGTGCGGCCACTCCAGGCCTTTGGCGGCGTGCAAGGTTGACAGTGTCACCACGTCCTGTTCTTCGCCGCGTTCGGCCAGGCTGATGATGACGCTGATGGTCTGCGCCACTTGCAGCACGCTTTGGCGCTCGCTGGGGCTTTCAGTCTCAAGCGTGCCGCCGTCTTCAGTGACTTCACCTCCGCAGCGGCGCGACACCCAGGCTATGAAGTCCAGCACGTTGCTCCAGCGCGCGGCGGCGAGTTTTTCGCTGTCTGCGCCGTCGTGCAGGTGCTGCTCATAACCGATGTCTTTGAGCCAGCCCAGCAGCAGCGCTTTGGCGTCGACGGCGCCGGCGGTGTGCGCGGCACGGCCTTGCAAGTCGTTCACCTCGCGGCCAAATTCATGCAGCGCGTCAATCGCTTTGCCTTTGAGCACACTGCCCAAGCTGGGCGAAAACAGCGCTGCAAAGAGGCTCAGCTTCCAGGTGTTGGCAAACTCGCCCAGCGTGGCCAAGGTCTGGTGGCCGATGCCGCGTTTGGGCGTCGTCACGGCGCGCAAGAAAGCGGGGTCGTCGTCGTTGTTGAGCCACAGGCGCAGCCAGGCGCACAGGTCTTTGATCTCGGCGCGGTCAAAGAAACTTTGGCCGCCACTGACCTTGTAGGGAATTTGCGCGGCGCGCAGTTTTTGCTCGAACACCCGCGCCTGGTGGTTGGCGCGGTAGAGCACAGCGAAGTCGCTGAACTTTAGCGCGCTGCCTCTCGTTGAACCGCTGTCCAGGGCGCCACTGCGCAGGCTTTGGATGCGCGACACCGCACGTTCGGCTTCGTGCTCTTCGCCGTCGCATTCCATCACGCGCACCGGGTCGCCGTCACCCAGGTCGCTCCACAATTTCTTCTCGAAGATCTTGGGGTTGCCGGCAATCACCGCGTTGGCCGCGCGCAGGATGTGGCCGGTGCTGCGGTAGTTCTGTTCCAGCGTGATGACGCTCAAGCCCGGGTAGTCTTGCGGCAAGCGCTTCAAGTTTTCTATCGTCGCGCCGCGCCAACCGTAGATGCTTTGGTCGTCGTCGCCCACGGCCGTGAACAAGGCGCGTGGGCCGGCCAGCGCCTTGAGCAATTCGTACTGCACGGCGTTGGTGTCCTGCACCTCGTCAACCAAGATGTGGTGGAACTGTTCTTGCCACTTGGCGCGGGCGGCTTCGTCGCGTTGCAGCAGCTTCAGCGGCAATTGAATGAGGTCGTCAAAGTCCACGGCCTGGAAGGCTTGCAAGCGCTGCTGGTACAGGCGCATGACCCGCGCGGCGACACGCTCGCCGTCGTTGGCGGCAATCGCCTCAGCGCCGTCGGCGTCCAGGCCCTGGTTCTTCCACAGGCTGATGCCCCACTGCCAGCGTTTGGCCAGCGCGTTGTCGGTGCAGCCGCCGGCTTCGCGGACGATGCCCAGCACGTCGTCGCTGTCCAAAATGCTGAAGTTGGGTTTGAGGCCCACGGCCGCGCCGTCAGCGCGCAGCAAGCGCACGCCTAAGGAGTGAAACGTGCTGACAGCCAAATCTTTGGCGGCGCGCGGCCCCACCAGCGCCTTGGCGCGTTCGCGCATTTCTTGCGCGGCCTTGTTGGTGAAGGTGATGGCCGCAATCTGCTTGGGCCCCAGGCCGTGTTGCAGCAGGCGCGCAATCTTGTGCACGATGACGCGCGTCTTGCCCGAGCCCGCGCCGGCCAACACCAAGCAGGGACCGTGCAGGTGGTGCACGGCCTGCATCTGGGCGTTGTTGAGCGAAGCGGGGGGAGCGGACAAAAGAGGCGGCGCGCAGTCAAGGGCGCCGGATCATAGCCATGCGCCCAGGCCGAGCGCGGCGTGGGCCATGAGCCGCGCTTCAAGCCGTCAAGAACCCCAGGTTGCGCGTGCTGGCATCAAAGTTGGCCAGGTTGGGAAAGACGCTCAAGAGCTGCGTGTCGTTCAGCCCAAACCAGCGCCCCAGCGTCGAGCCCAACTGGTCCACCGACGTGCCTGGCAGCATGGCGCCGTTGCCCAGCTGATCAGGGCTGCCGTCGAAGTTGTTGTTGTTGCTGTTTTTCACCGTCACGGTGGGAAAGCGCCCGTACAAATCGCCACCGCGCACCGCGCCGCCCATGACAAAGTGGTGGCTGCCCCAGCCGTGGTCGGTGCCGTCGCCGTTGCTGGTGAAGGTGCGGCCAAAGTCGCTGGCCGTGAAGGTGGTGACATTGCCACGCGCGTTGATAGAACCTAACGCAGTATCGAAGTAGCGCATGGCGTGTGCCAGCTTGGCCATCAGGTCGGCCTGGTTGCGGTTTTGCAGGTCGTGCGTGTCAAAGCCGCCCATGCTGACGAAAAACACCTGGCGCTGCGCGCCGGTGGCGCCGCTCATGCCGGCGTCGACCATGCGCGAGACCACTTGCAGTTGCTGGGCCAGCGGGTTGAAGGCGTTCACGCCCGTCAGCGGGTTCAGGTATTGCAGCTTGGGGTCGTTGTTGGCGTTGTAGGCCGTGGTGCCGGCAGGCGGCGTGCCAAAGGCGGCGTCGCTGGCGGGCTTGAGCGCGCTGCGCAGCGTGGCTTCGGCGTCGATGGATCTTTGCGACGTCGCTGCCAGGTCGGCATGAAACACATGGCCGCCGCGCGAGGTGCCGGCGACGCGGTTCAGCGCGTCGGCCACCACGGTGGAGCCATAGACCTGGCCCGCGCTGTTGGCACCCAGGCGGATGGCGCCACCGGCGCTGACCTGGTATTGCTGCACCGTCTGGCCGCTGAGCCACACCGCGCTGCCTGATGCCGAAACTGAGGTGAACACCGTGCGCGTGTTTTGCGAGGCCAGCAAGTCACCCATGCGCCCGCCCCAGCCGCGCGTGGTGCCTTCAGGGCCCAGCGCCTGCCAGGTGCTTTGCTGGTCGTTGTGCGAAAACAGGCGTGCCGGTTTGGCGAAGCCTGGGGTGGCGTAGTTCGCCTTGCTGGTGGGTTGCACCAGCGGGCCGATGTTGGGCAGGATGGCCAGGCGCTTGTCGGTGTCAAACAGGCTTTGCAGCTGCGCCAGCATGGGGTGCAGCGCAAAGCTGCGGCCTTGGGCATTGAGCGGCGCAATCGGCAGCACGCCACCCAGCCTGGCGGGCGAGCCGGCAGCGGCGCCGGCATTGACGGCGGTGCCCACAGGAAGCAAAGAGATGGGGTCGGGCGCCTGGTTGCGCGTGGTGGTGTAGGCCTGCCAACTGACCGTGTCGGTGGGCAGCACCATGTTGTAGGCGTCGTTGCCACCAAACAGGAACAGGCAGACCACGGCGCGATAGCCGCTGGTGCCTTGCGCGGCCGCGTTGCCAGCGGCCAGCAGGTTCAGCGCCAAAGGTGCGCCAGCGCCGGTCAGTGCCGACATCAGACCCGCGTGGCCCAGGAAGACCCGGCGCGAGGCATTGAAATGCAGGGCCGGTGCCGCGATGCGTTTGGAGTGGGATGAAGACATGTCGTGGCCTCTTACTTCTGGAGCTATTTCTGCACCGCAAATTCGGGCGACGCCAACACCAGCAAGATGGCGGCGTTGACACGGTTGCGCTTGGCGCTGTCGATCTGCGCCTGGTTGGTGCCGCCCGTGTTCAGCGCCGGGATGGTGATGCTGGTGACGGCCGCGCTGATGTCAGCGGCCAGTGCCGCGCCCACGTTGCCGTAGGCCAGGCGCGTGGCCACGCGGTCCACCAGGGCTGGCACATCGCTGGCCAGGGCTAACTCTGATGTGTAGTCACCTTGCAGGTCGCGCCGGTTCAGGGCCACGCCGTTCACCGTGCCGTTGAAGCTGCCCACGCCCGAGGCGATGTTGTCGCGCATGTAGTTCACAAAACCGGCGGCCGCGGTTTCGCTGGCCAATTGCATCTCAGGCGAGACCAGGTTGCGCGTGGCCGTCTGCGTGCCCGGCGGCACAAAGCCGGGGCGGTAGAAGTTGAACACCGAGGGCGAGCGCATGGGTGTCTGGCCCAGGGCCGTGCCAGGGTTGTCGGTGCTGCCGACTTTGAAGTTGCCGGTGTCGCTGCGGTGCGGGAAGGCGCGCATGAAGGCTGACAGGCGCAGCACGGGTTCACGCAGCTTGCCCGAGCTGTCGTTGACGACACGTGCTTCGGGGTTCATCAGCACCGCCTTGAGCACCGTCTTCATGTCGCCGCGCACGCCCTTGCCGTTGTTGGCGAATGCAGCCGACACGGCACTGACATAGGCCGGGCTGGGGTTGCTGGTGACAAAGCGCTGGATGAGCTGTTTGCCAATGAAAGGCCCGACGTTGCTGTGGGCGGCCAGCGCGTCCAGCGCCGTGCGCAGGCTGGCTGTGGGGTCTGACGTGGCCTGCGTCGCGATGGTCGTGCCCAGGAAGCGCTTCTCTTCTGCACTGTGGTACTGCGCATAGCCCAGCAGAGGCTTGAAGCTGCGATCAGGGTCGCTGTTGCCGTTGTTGCTGCCGCTGAAAAAGCAGTTGTTGTCAGGCCAGTCGGGGCAGGCGTAACTCCAGCCGGTAAAGACCTTGGCCAGGCCCGAGATGTCGGTGGGCGAGTAGGTCTCCAGCGCGGCGCCGCCAGTGCCGGTTTTGGCGCTGCCGTCTTGATTGAGTTCGACCAGGCCGATAGAGAAAAGCTGCATCACTTCGCGCGCATAGTTTTCATCGGGCACACGGCCCGTGCGGGCGTCGGCTTTTTGATTGCGCAGGTGGGAAAGGTAAGCCCCCATCATGGGGTGGCGCGACACCGATTCCAGCAGCTCGCGGTAGGTCGTCAAACCCTTGTCGCCCAGCATGTCCATCCAGGCCGCCACCGCGCGCGGGTTGTCGCCCACGGTGCCGTCAACCAGCGAGATGACGAAGATCTGGCTCAGCGTAAAAGCCGCGCGCTGGCGCAACTGATCAGGGCCTGTCAGGGCCTGTTTCCAGAAGGTTTCATAGACCTCGCTCTGCCCCGCGCTGTTGTTGGCGTTGGCGGCCTTGATGGCGGCGTCGGCGGCTTCCCAGTAAGAGCGGTGCGTGACGGGGGGCGCGGCGTTGAACTGCTCGTCTATCCAGGCCGCGTAGCCGACGTCCATGACATGGTCGATGGCTGCGTCGGTGGGGCCGAAAGTGGCTTGTGTGAGGAAGCGCGCGGCTTCGTTGCGCGTGGCGGGTTTTTCGACGACAACCGGGGGCGGGGGCGTGGGGTCGGCGGCGCTGCTGCCACTACCACCGCCACCGCCACCGCCACCGCAGGCTGCCAAAAGGATTGACAGCACGACGGCATAGGCGCCGCGCCGCTTGAGGATTGCCATCACTGTGTCTCCAACTGCCAACTGCCAACTGCCATGTGCAAAGCGCGGGCCGCCCTGGGGGCCGCCCTGACCGGAGATTGTCGGCGCGTGAGGTCGCGGCTTGAGGCCAAACCGCCGCATCGAGACAAAGCCTTACGCTTGCTACGTGGCCTTGAGCTTGGGCGGTCCTACAGCGCCGGTGCCAAGCGGCGGCGCGCCTCGGCCAGCGCCATTTGCTGGCGCGCAGCCCAGTCCTGCACCTGGTCGTCGCCAATGCGGCCGACGTTGAAGTACACCGCCTGCGGATGCGACAGGTAAAAGCCGCTCACGCTGGCTGCGGGCGTCATGGCCAGGCTTTCGGTCAGCGCCATGCCCACATCTGCCGCGCCCAGCACGCGGAACATGTCGGCCTTGACGCTGTGGTCAGGGCAGGCCGGGTAGCCGGGCGCGGGGCGAATGCCACGGTATTTTTCGGCGATCAGCTCTTCGGTGCTGAAGGCTTCGTCAGCGGCATAACCCCAAAGTTCAGTGCGCACACGCTGGTGCAGGCGTTCTGCAAAAGCTTCGGCCAGGCGGTCGGCCAGGGCCTTGAGCATGATGGCGCTGTAGTCGTCGTGGTCCTGGGCGAACTGCCTTTCCTTTTTCTCGATGCCCGCGCCGGCTGTCACGGCGAAGAGGCCGATGTAGTCGGGCGACCCCCCTTTGGGCGCGATGAAGTCGGCCAGGCTGCGGTTGGGGCGTTTCATTCCTTCAACCACCGGGCGCTCGGTCTGCAAGCGCAGCGGGTTCCAGCGCAGCGCCACTTCGCTGCGGCTCTCGTCGGTGTAGACCTCAATCGTGTCGTCGTCCACCGTGGCCGCCGGCAGCAGCGCCATCACGCCGTGGGCTTGCAGCCAGCGGCCTTCGATGGCGCGCTGCAAGAGGCGTTTGCCGTCGCTCAGTACCCGCTGCGCTTCGTGGCCCACCACCTCGTCGCGCAGGATGTCGGGGAACTTGCCGGCCAGGTCCCAGGTCTGGAAAAACGGGCCCCAGTCTATGCACGCCGCCAGCTCGGCCAGGTCGTAGTTTTTGAACAAGCGCCGGCCAATGAAACGTGGCTTGGGCGGGGCGTAGGCGGCCCAGTCCATGGCCGCCTTGTTGGCGCGTGCGGCAGCCAGGGTGACCAGCGGCGTCTGCTTTTTGCTGGCGTGCAGCGCGCGCACTTTTTCGTAGTCGGCGCGCAGCTCTTCAATGAAGCGGCCGGCGCGTTC
>JANNEX010000259.1:0-1583 GCA_031379155.1 Rubrivivax sp. | reverse complement strand
AAGGGGGCTGAGCCCGGACGAAGAACAGTCCCTTCGGACGGTTCTTCGCCTGCGAAGGACCACCGGCCTGCAAGCCGGTGGGCGCCGCCAGCGGCCCGGCGAAGCCGGTTCCGCGGCGGCAACTTGGTCGCAGCAACACTTCGGCTCACTCCAGCAATGACTTTCACCAAGACCCCCGGCTGGCTGGACTGGTACGCCAGCCCCAGCAAGCCCCGCTTCCAATTGCCCCCAGGCAGTGTTGACGCGCACTGCCACGTCTTCGGCCCCGGCGAGGAGTTTGCCTTTGCGCCCGAGCGCAAGTACACACCCTGCGATGCGTCAAAGCAGCAGCTCTGTGCGCTGCGCGACCACCTGGGCTTTGCGCGCAACGTCATCGTGCAAGCCACCTGCCACGGCGCCGACAACCGCGCGTTGGTGGACGCCTGCATGGCGTCGCATGGCAAAGCGCGTGGTGTGGCCACCGTCAAGCGCAGCGTGACAGACGGCGAACTGCAAGCCCTGCACACCGCCGGCGTGCGCGGTGTGCGCTTCAACTTCGTCAAGCGCCTGGTCGACTTCACGCCCAAGGACGAGTTGCTGGAAATCGCCCAGCGCATCAAGGCCCTGGGATGGCATGTGGTGATCTACTTTGAAGCCGTCGACCTGCCCGAGTTGTGGGACTTCTTCACCGCGCTGCCCACCACCGTTGTCGTTGACCACATGGGCCGGCCCGACGTGGCCAAGCCGGTGGATGGCCCCGAGTTCGCGCTCTTCATCAAGTTCATGCAGCAGCACCACAATGTATGGAGCAAGGTGAGTTGCCCCGAGCGCCTGTCCATCACCGGGCCCAAAGCCTTGCAGGGTGAACAAGCCGCTGGGCTTCCAAGTTATCGCGACGTGCTGCCCTTTGCGCGCACCATCGTCGAGACTTTCCCCGACCGTGTGCTGTGGGGCACCGACTGGCCGCACCCCAACCTTTTAGACCACATGCCCGACGACGGCCTGCTGGTCGACTTCATCCCCCATATCGCCACCAGCCCAGCCTTGCAAAAGAAGCTGTTGGTGAGCAACCCCATGCGCCTGTACTGGCCCGAGGAAGTTCAATGAGTCTGGACAAACCTTACCTTGACGTACCCGGCACCACCGTCTTCGACGCTGAGCAGTCACGCAAAGGTTTCTACCTGAATCAGTTCTGCATGAGCCTGATGCAGGCCGCCAACCGCGTCCGCTTCAAGGCCAACGAACTTGCCTATCTGGACGAGTGGCCCATGAGCGAAGAACAAAAGCAAGCCGTGCTGGCGCGTGACCTCAACCGCTGCATCGCCAGCGGCGGCAACATCTACTTCCTGGCCAAGATTGGCGCCACTGACGGCAAGAGCTTTCAGCAAATGGCCGCCAGCATGACGGGCATGACCGAAGACGAGTACCGCGCCATGATGGTGGCCGGTGGCCGCTCGGTTGAAGGCAACCGACACATAGGCGAAGACGGCAGCGCACAGGCGCACCGCCAGCCGCAGGGCAGCGGCAAGGGGACTCTTTGACATGGCGCGAATAACAGCAAGCGTCTACACCAGCCACGTGCCCGCCATAGGCGCGGCGCTGGA
>JANNEX010000238.1:0-3957 GCA_031379155.1 Rubrivivax sp. | reverse complement strand
AAATGCCGTGTTCAACGCAAATACTCAAACGCAAGTACGTCAACGCAAATATTCGAACAGCGACATCTTCTGCACCAGGGAGTAAGCCTTGAGCGCGGCATCGTAGCCGGTCTGCTTGTTCTGGAAGTCAGAGATGGCCTGCAACATGTCCAAATCCTCCGCGTCTGAACGCGCTTGTTGGGCGTCAAGCTTGGTCTGGCTCAAGCGCTCTTCAATGCCGTCGATGCGATTCAGCGCCTGGCCCGTGCGAGCACGCCAGCCGGCCAGGTTGTCGGCCGTGGCGTCAATGGCGCCCAGGCCAGTGCTGACGGTTTGAGCAATCTGCGCCGTCGTCTGTCCCGGTGTGAGCAGGCTGGCCACGGCTTGGTCGAGCACGTCAAACACCGACAGCGTAGCGCCAGGGTTGGCGGGGTCTGGCGCAAGCAGCCAAGCGGCCTGGCCGTCAATGGACAGTGGCGAGGCTTCACCCGACGCAGCCATCAACTGGCCCGCTGCGGCGTTGTAGGCGACACCGCCCGGGCTGTCGAGCAAGGGCATGGCGTCGGCGCCCTGGCCACCGAACAGGTAGCGGCCAGCACCGTCGCTGCGGTTGGCCACAGCGAGCAAGTCGTTGCGCAGGCCGCGCAGCGATTCAGCCATCGTCTTGCGGTCCTTGTCGCCGTAGCTGCCGTTGCCGGCTGAGACCATCAGCTCACGCGCCTGCTGCATCAACTCACCCGCGTGCCCGAGTGCCGATTCCGACAACTGCATGGCGTTGCGGCTGGTGTCCAGTGCGCGCTTTTGTGCGTCGCTGCGGCTGATGGCCGCCAGGGCGCGCTCTGCAGCGGCCGCAGCAGCCGGGTCGTCGCTGGCTTTGAGCACGCGCTTGCCACTGGTCAGTTGCTCTTGCGACTGCGTCAGCGCCTGCTGGCGGCGCTGCAATTGCGTCAAAGAGTTTTCGAAAGCGTTGAAAGAGGAAATGCGCATCTTGTGCCCCGTGTGCTGCGGTCGTTCAGCGGCCTGCGGTTTGCAGCAGCGTGTCAAACAAAGACTGCGCCACTTGAAGCACCTTGGCCGCCGCCTGATAGCTTTGCTGGTACTGAATGAGTTGGGCCGCTTCTTCGTCCAGATTGACGCCGGATTGCGAGCTGCGCGAAAGCTCGGCCTGGCCGGCCACCGTGTCTGAAATGCTGGCTGAGGTACTGCCACTTTGCACACGCACACCAATGTCAGCCACGGCGTAAGACCATGAGTCGCTGGGCGTGCGCCCGCCCGAGATGCTGGCGTCGCGCAGGCCCATCAAGGCCAGCGCATTGCCGTTGTTCGAGCTGATGGCCGACGCTGGCGTGGGTGCCACATTCACGATGTCACCCGTGCGTGGCACGCCATTCAGTTGCATCGAAAAGCCGTTGATGTTGAGCGGCGGCGTGGGCACAGGCTGACCAGCACGCCAGGTGTCGCTGCCGCTGGACAGCAGCGTGTTGCCACTGTCAAACAGCTCCCAGGTGTAGTCGCCCAGGTCGTTGGTGAAAGTGATACGTGTGGTGGCACCTGGCACCGGCAAAGGTGCGTCGGTGACCGTCAGGCTGGCCACGCCGACGGTGCCCACATTGGCCGGCGCGGTGGTGGCCAACAGGGGCGACGCAGCGGCCAGGTCACGCGGGTCGTTGAGCAACTTGGCCATGCCGTTGGCCGCGCGTGTCACCGGTTGCAGCAAGTAGCGGTCGCCGGCTTGCGGCGGCGCGGCGGTGAAGTCGATTTGCATGCCGTCCACGACATCGCCGCTGTTCACCGCCGTGCTCTGGCCGTCGAGCAAACGTGTCAGCACCCAGCTGCCCGAGCCAGCCGCCGTTTCGCGCAGGTCATATTCGCTGGCCTGCAAGGCCGAAGGGTCGGTGATGGTCAGGGCCACCTGGCCCAGCGCCTGGCCGCTGGCATTGCGCACGTTGGCGGTGTGTGGCACGGCGAGTGCCGGGCCCATGCCAAACAGCGCTGCTGAGGCCACGGTGCCCAGCGGCGGCTGCAAGTTCAGGCCCTTCATTTGCTGCTCGTTGACGGCCGCACCCACCGATACGGCCAAGCGGCCAACCTGCGTGCGGCCGCTCACCAGGTCTTCGTTTTGAAAGCGCAGCAGGCCGCCCAATGTGCCGCCCAGCGTCTGGCTGCCCATGCGCCGCTGCACACCACCTTCTTGCACGCCGACGGCTGCACGCGAAGGGTCGTTTTCGTCTTGCATGACTTTCATGGTGGCGGCCACGGTGCCCAGCACCAGGCGCTGGCCACCACTGACAAACAACGCCATGGTGCCGTCTTCGGCTTCCATGCGCGTGACCTGTACATGCTGCGAGATGCGCGAGATCAAACGTTCACGTTCGTCCAGCAAATCGTTGGCCGGTTGGCTCAGGCCTTTGAGTGCGGCGATGCGTTGGTTGATTTCGGCCACGGACTTGGCCAGGCTGTTGATCTCGCCCACTGCCGTGCCCAAGCCCACCGTGACACCGGCCTGCACATCGTCCAGCGCGGCGCCGGCTTGCGCAAAGCGCGATGCCAGGTCACCGGCACGAGCCAAGGCCACCTGGCGCGTGGACATGTCGGCAGGGCGGCTGGACAAATCCACCATCGCGTTCATGAATTCAGTGGTCGCATGGCCCAGGCCCTGCTCGCCGGTCTTGAAGACCTTTTCCAGTTGCTGCAACTGCTGAATTCGCGCCGCATCCATGGCCGCCAGCGAACGTGAACTGGCCGCCTCGCGGGTCAGAAATTCACTATGTTCGCGCGTCACGCCAATCACGTCGGCACCACGGCCGAAAAAGCCCGCGCCGGTGAACTGACCTTCTGACGTGGCCAGCACGGCTTGCTGGCGCGAATAGCCCTGCACATTGGCATTGGCGATGTTGTGGCCCGTGGTCTGCAAGGCCGCGTAATTCGCGGCCATGGCCTTGATGCCCAACGACATCAGTGGTGAAGTGCCCATGGCTCAACCTTTAGGCAACGGAACGCTGCAAACGCAATGTGGTGTTGATGACCCGCGTCAACTTGTCGGCGTAGGCGGGGTCGGTGGCGTAGCCGGCCTTTTGCAAACCCTGCGCAAAACCCGTGGCGGTGTTGCCTTGCGCCACCACTTGCTGGTAACGCGGGCTGTCTTTCATGAGTTTGGCGTAATCGGCAAACAATTCGGCGTAACTGCTGTAGGCGCGGAACTTGGCCACCACCTTTTGCGCCTTGCCATTGATATATTCGGTTGTCGTGACTTCGGCCACCGGCCCCTTGTAATGGGCGCCGGCCTTGATGCCAAACAGGTTGAACGACGGCGTGCCGTCGGCGTGTTTGATTTCCTTGCGGCCCCAACCCGTTTCCAGCGCGGCTTGCGAGACCATGAATGTGGCCGGGATGCCAGTGGCGGCTTCGGCCTGTTTGGCCGCGTCGTTGTGCTGCTGCACAAAGCCCAGCGCACCGGCTTGCGGAATTTTGGTGGGTGTGATGGCCAGCGGTGAGGCGCTGTTGTTGGCCGAGCCCGTGAACGGTATCGGCCCCGGGCTCAAGCCCATCTGCCGTTCTAGCTGTTTCATGATGGCGTCAGACAGTCCACCCGGCCGGCCTGACATTTGGCTGGCGAATTGGGTGTCCAGCATCTCGGTGCCCATATTGCGGCCTGATGTGGCGCCCGAGTTGTCCAGCAAGCCGCTGTCCAGCGTGGTGCTGCGCATGCTCTTCATCAACTCGTTCATGAACAGCGTTTCAAACTGCTTGGCGGCTTCGCGCACCGCCGCCTTGGGGTCTGTCGCGGCGCGTGAACGCAGGCTGTCCAGAGAGCGGCTGTCAAAGGCCAGGCCCTTGTTCGCTGAAGTGTCAATGCGGTTCATCAGATGACTTCTAGTTCGGCGTGCAAGGCGCCCGCACTCTTCATGGCTTGAAGAATCGCCAGCAGGTCCATAGGCGTGGCGCCCAGGGCGTTGAGCGCCTTCACCACGTCGGCCA
>JANNEX010000237.1:0-2244 GCA_031379155.1 Rubrivivax sp. | reverse complement strand
AGCATGACGCGCATGTGGGCCACGGCGATCTGTTTGGTCGGGTACATGCGGCGCTTGACCGGTGGCATGCCAGGCACTTCAGCGCGCAGGTAAGCCACCGTGAAGTCATAGGCCGCTTGCGCCAGGCCCATATAGGTGGGCGACAAGGTGGCAAACATGTGCGGGTAGCGCACTGCAGCCTGCCAGTTCAGGCCTTCGGGCATGAGGCGGGCGCTGTGCGGCACAAACACCTCGTGCAGCAAGAGCGTGCGGCTGACCGTGCCGCGCATGCCCAGCGGGTCCCAGTCGCCGACCACGCTCACCCCCTGGGCGTTGGCCGGCACTGCCAAGTACAGCGCATCCCGCTGCGTCGCATTGGGTTTATCCAAGGTGCACAGCACACCGTAAAAGTCCGCCGCGCCGGCCAACGAAGCAAATATCTTCTTGCCGTTGATGATGTAGCCGCCGTCCACCGGCTTGGCCAGCGTGCCCCAGGGCGCTTTGCCGGCGGCCGCAGCACCACCTTCGCTGAAGGGCTGCGAGTAGACCTGGCCGCGCTGCACGATGTTGGCGTAGTGCACAGCGCGCTTGGCTTCATGGTCGGCGCGCTGTTCATCGCTCATCTTCAGTGTGTCGGCGATGGGGCCGCTCCACAGGCAAGAGCTGACGTGCATGTTCCATGACAGCGCGGTGGCGCCGCAGTGGCGGCCTATCTCCGCCGCCACCATGACATAGGTTGCAAAGTCTGCACCCAGGCCGCCGTGCGCTTTGGGCACGCAGATCTTGAGCAGGCCGGCGTCGCGCAGGTCACGGTAGTTGTCGAAAGGAAAGCTGGCGTCGCGGTCATGCTGGGCCGCACGCGGCGCAAACTTTTCGCGGCCCAGCGTGGCAGCCAGGTCGATCAGCTCACGCTGCTGCGCGGTCAGGCTGTTTGGGTTGCCGGCGATGTGCATGGCGGTTTCCCTCAAGGGCTAGCAAAGTGGCGACTCAGGTAGGACAGCACGGCAGCATTGAAAGCCGCCGGCGCTTCGACATTGGCGATGTGCCCCGCCGCTTCCAGGCACTGGTATTCGCTGCCGCGGATGCGCGTGGCCATGCGCTGCATGACGTCGGGCGGCGCTGTGCGGTCATGCTGGGCCGCCAACAGCAGCGTGGGCAGGCTGATGCGCGCCAGCGCATCGCGGCGGTCAAAGGCGGCAATGGCTTGCAGCGCCACGCGGTAGGTGGCTTCTGGCACTTGAGCCATGACGGCTTGCGCCAGCCGCACCGCAGCGGGCGATGCGTTGGGCGCCACCATGGCCGGCACCAGTTGCGCGGCCATGCCGGCCATGCCCAGGCCAGCGTCCAACGGCGCCAGACGCTGGGCGATGAAGTTGGCCTGCCAGGCGCCGTCAGGCTTGCCAAAGGACGCACTGGTGCAGGCCAGCACGAGGCCCTGGATGCGTTGTGGGTGGCGAGCCACCAGCTCTTGCGCCACCATGCCACCCATGCTGTGGCCCAGCAACACAGTGGTGGGCGCGGCCCATTGGTTGGCCAAATGCTCGGCCAAGTCCAGCACGGCTTGCACCATGGCGTCCATCTCCGGCTTGCCACTTGATTCGCCATAACCCGGAAAGTCAGGGGCAGCGGCCAAGTAACCGGCACTCGCGATGGCCGCTGTGGTGCCCGACGCTTCGTCGCCCCAAATAGTGCGGCTGCCGCCTATGCCGTGCAGCAAGATCACCGCGGTGGAGCCCTGCCCTTGTTGCACGAAGGCCGGCAGCGTCACAGCAGCACACCCTTGTCGACGACGGCCACACCGTCGAGCAGCACCGTGCAGCCACGCAGTGGCAAATCGAAGTGGCCCAGGGTGTGGCGGCCCGCCACTTCATTGGCCCCCGTGCTGTAGAGAAAGTTGCCGGCAAAGGCGCGCAGCTCGGTGCCGTTGAAGTCGGCCTTGTCGTAAAAGGCCATGCTGTCCCAGCGCGCACGGCGGTTCAGGCCCCAGCCGATGTGTGACACGGCATAGGCCAGCGGGTCAGCCCAGGCGGCGAAGTAGCCGCGCATCATTTCTGCATCCACGCTGTCGCCTAACACCTGAACAGCGTGGTCGTTTTCAATCAGCAGCGCGACCGGGTCTTGCAAGTAGCGCTTGAAGGTCAGGTTGACATCGCCCTTGTCCAGCACCAGCCTGCCATTCACGCTGCCAACTGCCGGGAAGGCCAGCACCAGGCCACCCGGCCAGTGGCTGAGCGTGCCGGGCTTGGCGGTGAAGCCCCAGACACC
>JANNEX010000236.1:0-3273 GCA_031379155.1 Rubrivivax sp. | reverse complement strand
TCGGCCAGTTGGTGCAGCGTCATGCCGCCGCTGCTGTCGTCGTTGACCTTGAGCCAGCGCTCTTGCACGATGCGCCGGCTGCGCTCGTCCAGCACCGTCAGCGCGCCGTGGATGCCGTCGCTGGCCAGCCAGTCGCGGTGCAGGGCTTCGATGCGCTGAGTGGGCTCTTGCGTGTCGTCAGCCAGGTAGGCAATGGGCGCGTAGCTTTCTTCGCCGTCGTCGGTCTGCGGCTCCAGCGCCACGTCGCCACCCGACATGCGGGTTTCCATCTCAATGACTTCTTCGGGCTTGACGCGCAATTCACGCGCCACGTGCGCCACTTCATCGGGCGTGAGTGTGTTGCGGAATGTCGTCTCGTCACCGGCCAGGCCGTGGCTTTGTTTGAGGCCCTGCTTCATTGAGCGCAGGTTGAAAAACAGCTTGCGCTGGGCCTTGGTGGTGGCCATCTTGACCATGCGCCAGTTGCGCAGCACGTATTCGTGGATCTCGGCCTTGATCCAGTGCATGGCATAGCTCACCAGGCGCACACCCTGCTCAGGGTCAAAGCGCTTGACGGCTTTCATCAGGCCGACGTTGCCTTCCTGGATCAGGTCGCCCTGCGGCAGCCCGTAGCCCATGTATTGGCGAGAGATGGAAACCACCAGGCGCAGGTGCGACAGCACCAGGCGCCCGGCGGCCTGCACATCACCCTGATTGCGCAGGGCGCGGCCCAGTTCCACTTCTTGCGTGGGCGTGAGCATGGGCAGGCGGTTGACGGCGGACACGTAAGCGTCCAGGTTGCCCAAAGAGGGCACCACGGACCAGGGGTCGCGCAGGGTCAGGGCAGTGGTGGCAGCAGTGTTCATAAGGACTCGGATGGCCTCCAGCGGCATCAGTTCCACAAATATTAGCACTCTCTGGGCGAGAGTGCTGACGACACAAAGAACCTGGCTTGCGGTGGGTCAATACCTGGGCGCCCAATGACGGGTTACCTTAGTCGTTCCGCATGAAGGAACTACGGTCTTCTATGCTTGACGCCCGATCTGATCTGCCCGACAGTCGGCCCCGACCTCAACGCCCCACATGGCCCTGACGCTGACACTCAACGGCAAGACCGTCCAGCCAGACACTGGCAGCGGCGCGGACGAGCGCACGCCGCTGCTCTACCTGCTGCGCAACGACCTGGGCCAGCAGGGCCCGCGTTTTGGCTGCGGTTTGGCGCAGTGCGGGGCCTGCACGGTGCATGTCGATGGCCATGCGACGCGCTCTTGCGTCACGCCTGCCGGCACCGTGCAAGGCCGCGTGGTGACCACGTTGGACGGCCTGGCTGCGCGCTGGCGCCAGCAACAGGGCATCAACGATACGGGCGTGCTGCACCCGGTGCAGCAGGCCTTCATCGACGAGCAGGCGGCGCAGTGCGGCTACTGCATCAACGGCTGGATCATGACGGCGGCGGCGCTGCTGCAAGCCCAGCCCGAGCGCAGCGACGCCGAATGGCGCCAGGGTTTGTCTGGCCTGAAATGCCGCTGCGGCACGCAGCTCAGCGTGCTGCGGGCGGTCAAGCGCGCGGCGGTGCAGATGAGTGCTGCGCGGGTCGCCAAGTGACGGCGCTGCGCGTGGCTCAAGGCGTCCAGCGCCGCACCGTGCTGAGCGGTGCTGCCGGCCTGTTGATCAGCTTGGGCTTGCCCGCCTTGGGTCAAGCCAACCACGACACCGGCAACGGCCCGCCGCGCGACCGCCTGGACTCGTGGCTGGCCATCGACGCCCAGAGCCGCGTTACCGCTTCGGTGGGCAAGATCGACGCGGGCCTGGGCATCGCCACCGCGCTGGCGCAGATCGTCGCCGAAGAGCTGGACGTGGCGCTGGACCTGGTCCACATCCACCTGGGCGACACAGCCACCACGGTGGACCAGCGTGGCACGGGCTCGAGCAATGGCATCACCGACGGCGGCAGCGCGTTGCGCCTGGCTGCGGCGCAGGCGCGCGCGCTTTTGCTGGCGCGCGCAGCGCAGCGCCTGGCTGTGCCGGTGGAACATTTGCAAGTGCGCGATGGTGTCGTCAGCCTGAGCAGGGACAACACACGCCGCGTGGCCTACGCCGAGTTGCTTGCCGGCGAGCGCTTCGATCTGCCGCTGAACACCCAGGCCAAGCCCAAAGACCCCAACAGCTACCGGCTGGTGGGCCAATCTGTGCCACGCCGCGACATCCCCGCCAAGGTCGTCGCACAACATCCTTTTTTGGTCGACTTCAAGTTGCCGGGCATGCTGCACGCCCGGGTCGTGCGCCCGCCCACGGCCGGCGCGCGCTTGCTGGGCGTGGCGCAACTGCCCCAGGTGCGCGGCTTTGTACGTCTGGTGCAGCAAGGCAACTTTGCCGCTGTGGTCTGTGAACGCGAAGAGCAGGCGGTGCAGGCCGCCCGCGAAGTGCAACTCACCTGGTCGGCGCCCACGCTGGCCTTTGCACGTGACTACGACGAGCTCTACCAAATGCTGCGCACGGCGCCGGCCAAGTCGAGCAAGGTCGACCGCAGCCGGGGCGATGTCGACGCCGGTTTGAGCGCTGCAGCGCGCCGCGTTGAGGCCTGGTACGAGTACCCCTTCCAGTCACACGCCTGCATGTGCCCGGCTTGCGCGGTGGCCCAGGTGTCGGCCAGCGCCACCACGGTGTGGATGGGCGGCCAAAAGCCCTACCCGCTGCGCCAGGCGGTGGCTGAATGGCTGGGCCAGAGTGCATCGCAAGTGCGCGTGGTGTGGCTGCCCGGCCCCGGCTCTTACGGCATGAACGACGCTGACGATGCGGCCATCGACGCGGTCATCGTGGCGCGCGAAGTCGGCCGCCCCGTGCGCGTGCAATACAGCCGCGCCGACGCCACCGCCTGGGACCCCAAAGGCCCGCCGGGTGTGTTCCGCTTGCGTCGTGGCCTGGACGCCACTGGACGTGTCACCAGCGTCGACTACTTTTCGCGTGGCTACTCGGGCCGCACCCGCCCTTCAGGCACGCAGCGCTTCAGCGATAGCCTGGCTTCGCAACTGCTGGGTGGCCATGTCACGCACAGCGAAGACCTCTTTCAAGTTTCGGCCGAGAGCTACCACTTTGACCACCAGCGTGTGGCCGGCGAACTGCTGGCCTGGGACCATTCGCTGGCCACGGGCTTGCGCACCGCGCACCTGCGCGACCCCGACGGTTTGGCCACCTGTTTTGCCAGCGAAAGTTTCATCGACGAATTGGCCTTGGCCGCTGGCCGCGACCCGGTCGAGTTTCGTTTGCAGCACCTGGGCGACGCACGCCACCAAG
>JANNEX010000206.1:0-1685 GCA_031379155.1 Rubrivivax sp. | reverse complement strand
ATCCGCAAACACATCTCGCGCCCTTACTGGGAAGTCAAGGCCAGCTTTGACGCCCTGGCCGGCCAATACGAAGGCAAGTGGTTCGACCCCACCTGGAAAAAAAATCCTGACGATGCAGAAGCGCGCGCTGATCGGCTATGGAACGCACCTGACGCGCAAGCGATTGCTGCGGCCGTGCGTGGCCACAGTGCCAGCGTGGTGGACGAGGCCAAGCCCAGCACCCAAGCATCACCCTTGCTGTATGACCTGACGACCTTGCAGCGCGAAGCCAATGGCCGCTTTGGTTTTTCCGCGAAGACCACACTCAGCATCGCCCAGGCGCTGTACGAAAAACACAAGGTGCTGACCTACCCGCGTACCGACAGCCGCGCCTTGCCTGAGGACTATCTGGCCACCGTCAAAGACACGCTGAAGATGCTGGCCACCGAAGACTTGCCGGGCCCCCTGCGTGAATTGAATGCGCACGCCGCCAAGAGCTTGAAAGAAGGCTACGTCAAGCCCATCAAGCGAGTGTTTGACAACACCAAGGTGTCAGACCACTTTGCCATCATCCCCACGCTGCAAGCGCCCAAGTCGCTGACCGAGCTTGAACTCAAGCTCTACGACATGGTGGTCAAACGCTTCGTGGCCGTGTTCTACCCGAGCGCGGAATTCATGGTCACGACGCGCGTCAGCACCGTGGTGGCTGCTGGCGCTGAGCACAAGTTCCAGACCAACGGCAAGGTGCTGGTCAACCCCGGCTGGCTGGCCGTCTACGGCAAAGAAGCGCAAGACGACGATGCCAACCTGGTGGCCGTGGCGCCCGGCGAAAAAGTACGTGCCGAAAGCGTCGATGTGAATGCACTCAAAACGCGCCCACCGGCGCGCTACACCGAAGCCACGCTGCTGAGCGCCATGGAGGGCGCGGGCAAGCTGATTGAAGACGAAGAGTTGCGCGACGCCATGAAAGAAAAAGGCCTGGGCACACCGGCCACGCGCGCACAAACCATCGAAGGCTTGATCGCCGAAAAGTACATGCACCGCGACGGCCGTGACCTGGTGCCCACGGCCAAGGCCTTTCAGTTGATGACGCTGCTGCGTGGCCTGGCGATTGAAGACCTGACACGCGCTGACCTCACCGGCAATTGGGAGTACCAGCTGGCAGAAATGGAGCACGGCCGCCTGAGCCGCAGCGCCTTCATGGGCGAGATAGCCAAGATGGCAGAACGCATCGTCAAGAAGGCCAAGGAATACGACCGCGACACCATCCCCGGCGACTACGCCACACTGGCCGTGCCCTGCCCCAACTGCGGCGGCGTGGTCAAAGAAAACTACCGCCGCTTCAGCTGCACCGGCACGGATGCAGCCAGCGAAGGCTGCGGCTTTTCCATCACCAAAATCCCGGCCGGCCGCGCCTTTGAAACCGTCGAAGCCGAGGGCCTCATCCGCGACAAGAAGATAGGCCCGCTGGAAGGCTTTCGCAGCAAGGCCGGCTGGCCTTTCACGGCTGAAATCAAACTCGCCTTTGATGAAGAGATAAAAAACTGGAAGCTGGAATTCGATTTTGGCGACGACGCCAAAAACGCCGCCGGTGACGGCGAGCCGGTCGATTTTTCAGCGCAGGAAAGCCTGGGCGCTTGCCCCAAATGCAAAGGCCATGTCTATGAGCACGGCAGCAATTACGTGTGTGAACACAGCGTGGGCGC
>JANNEX010000194.1:0-8320 GCA_031379155.1 Rubrivivax sp. | reverse complement strand
GCTTCCACCTGGTCGTGCGTGACGTAGACCATGGTGGTCTTGAACTGCTCGTGCAGCTTGGCAAATTCGTAGCGCATCTTCACGCGCAGCGCGGTGTCCAGGTTGCTCAGCGGCTCGTCGAACAAAAAGACTTCGGGCTTCCTGACGATGGCGCGACCAATGGCCACACGCTGGCGCTGGCCGCCCGACAAGTCCTTGGGCTTGCGCTGTAAAAGATGTTCGATGTGCAGCATCTTGGCCGCGCCATTCACGGCCGTGTCGATTTCGGCTTGTGGCAGCTTGGCCAACTTCAGACCGAAGGCCATGTTGTCGAACAAATTCATGTGCGGGTACAGCGCATAACTCTGAAAGACCATGGCAATGCCCCGCTCGGCTGGCGGCACGTCGTTGACCACCACGCCGCCTATGCTCAGCGTGCCTTCGGTAATGTCTTCCAGGCCCGCGATGGTGCGCAGCAAAGTGCTTTTGCCGCAGCCGCTGGGGCCCACGAAGACCATGAATTCGCCGTCGCGGATCTCAAGGTCTATGCCTTTGAGAATCTTCACCTCTCCGTAGGCCTTGCCGACCCCGGACAGTTTGACGTCGGCCATGGTGTGTGCGCGGCGGGCGGCGCGCGGTTGGTGGAGAGTTTGTAGAGAATATACAAGCGCGGCCACCCACAAACAAGACAGCAATGACCCGCGCCGTTTGGCGTAAACCCTTGTGAATCAGTGACTTAGAGTGACACTGGGGAATCCCCGATGTAGCATAACTACATCTTTGTCTGCCGCTTGCCGGACTGAAACATCAGATGAATCTGCCCTCCAGAGCCTCGGGCGTGGTGCTGCATATCACCTCACTGCCCGGACCACACGGCGTGGGCGATGTGGGCGCGCAAGCCCACCGTTTTGTCGACTGGCTGGCCAGTGCGGGGCAGTCGGTGTGGCAGGTGTTGCCGGTCAATCCTGTGGGACCGGGCAACTCGCCCTATCAATGCCCGTCGGCCTTTGCTGGCAGCGGCTTGATGGTGGCTTTGCAGCCTTTGGTGGACAGCGGCTGGCTGAGTGAATCGGCACTGCCAGCGGCGCCGGCTTTTGATGCCCGGCGGGTGGACTACGACAAGGTCATCCCGTGGCGCTGGGCTTGTCTGCGCCAAGCGGCTGCCGACTTTGCGCTCAAGGCCACGGCAGAACAGCGCGCGCAGTTCGACGCTTGGCGTCAGGCTCAACAAGCTTGGCTGCCCGAGTGGGCCTTGTTCGCCGCACTCAAAGACGAACATCACGGCCGGCCCTGGTGGTCTTGGGCGGCTGAGCTGGCCACGCGCAAATCACAAGCGCTGGCCGGCGCGCGCCAGCGCTTGGGAGCGGCCATCACCACCCACGAATTTGTGCAGTGGTGCTTCGATGTGCAGATGTCGGCCCTGCGCCAACACGCCAAGACACGCGGCGTGAAAATCATGGGCGACCTGCCCATCTTCGTGGCCCACGACAGCGCCGACGTCTGGTCGCGCCCCGACCTCTACTTCATGGATGAGCAGCACCAGCTCACTTTTGTGGCCGGTGTGCCGCCCGACGGCTTTGGCCCCGACGGCCAACGCTGGGGCAACCCGCTCTACCGCTGGAACCGCATGGCGGCCGATGGTTTTGCCTGGTGGGTGGCGCGCGTGAAGCGCGCGTTTGAGCATGCGGACTTGCTGCGCATCGACCACTTTCGCGGTTTCGCCGGCTACTGGGAGGTGCCGGCCAGTTGCCCCACCGCGCGTGAAGGCCGCTGGGCGCCAGGCCCCGGTAAGCCGCTGTTTGCCGCCATCCAAAACGCCCTGGGCGCGCTGCCCATCGTGGCCGAGGACCTGGGCACCATCACCCCCGATGTCATTGAGCTGCGCGACCACTTTGGATTCCCCGGCATGCGCATCGTGCAAGAAGCTTTTGGCGGCGACGCCAGCCACCCTTTCTTGCCGCACAACCACGTGGCGCAATGCCTGGCCTACAGCAGCACCCACGACAGCGACACCGCACGCGGCTGGTGGGACAGCGCCAGCGCCCCCGCACGCGCCTATGCGGCCGAGTACTTGCAGTGCAACACGCACAAGCTGCACAGCCAACTCATGCGCGCCACCAGCCAGTCAGTCGCGCGGCTGGCACTGTTCCCATTGCAAGACGTGCTGGGCCTGGACGGCAGCCACCGCATGAACCTGCCCGGCACGACGCAGGGCAACTGGAGCTGGCGTTTTGATTGGCCCATGCTGACGCCGCAAGCCACGCAAACGCTGGCGCGCATCAGCGTGGCCAGCGGGCGTGCAGCATGGCAAGCACCCGCGCAGACAGGCTGACACGCGCCAAGGCAAAACCGGCTTGCGTTACTCTGGCGGGCTGTACATCTCAGGTCGCCCTCATGAAGCTGCGCTCCTTCTTTGTCTCGGGCTTACTGGCCCTGTCGTTGCCTTTGCCCACCTTGGCCCGCCCTGTGGCCGGCGTTGAAGTGCCACCGCCGCTGCTTGCAGGCACGGTGACCGAAACACACTGGGGCACGGCCGTACCCGACCCCTGGCGCCAGCTGGAAAACGTCAAAGACCCGCAAGTCCAGCAGTGGCTGCGTGGCCAAGCCGACGCCACCACTGCCATCATGAAACGCATCCCCGGCCGCGCCGCCGTGTTGCAGCGCATGCAAGAGATTGAGTCGTCTGCCGCAGGCCTGGTCAGCCGCGTCGTGCGCAGCAACAACGGGCGCTTGTTCTTCCTGCGCCGCAACCCGAGTGACGACCAGTTCAAGCTGGTCTGGCGTGACGGCCCCGGCGGCGAAGACCGCGTCATCGTGGACCCGCAAGCGCTGTCCAAAGCCAGCGCCAGCACGCTGGCCATCCTGGACTACCAACCCTCGCCCGACGGCAGCAAGCTGGCTTACGCGCTGCAAGCCGGCGGCGGCGAAATTGGCTCACTGCACGTGGTGGATGTGGCCAGTGGCAAAGCCTTGGTCGAGCCCATTGACCGCATCCGATTCGCCAGCGCCTCTTGGCTGCAAGACGGCAGCGGCCTGTTCTTCGCGCGCCTGCGTGAAGGCTATGAAAAAGCCGACACCGCGAAGCGTTTTGAAGACCGCACCAGCCACTTTCTGTCATTGAGTGGCAAGGATGCCGGCAAGAACATTGCCCTCGTCAGCGCCAGCCGCAACCCCGAGATGGCGCTGCCCGCCTACGCCTCGCCCTACCTCTTCCAACTGGCCGGCTCGCAGCAAGTGGCGGCGCTGATCTACTTTGGCGTCGAGCGCAACACGCGCCTGTACCTGGCGCCGCTGCAAGACGTGGTGCAGGGCCGCGCGCGTTGGCAGCAGGTCTACGACACGCCCGATGAAATCAGTGACCTGGCGCAGGCCGGCGACCAGCTATACCTGCGCAGCGCCAAGGGCGCGCCGCGTTACCGCATCTTGCGCATGAGCCTGGCTGATGCACACATCAGCAAGGCCAGCGTGGCGGTCGACCAAGGCCCGGGTGTCATCGTCAACCTCAGCGGCGCGCGCGACGGCCTGTACTACACGCAACGCGAGGGCGTGAACACCGTCTTGCAGCGTTTGCCCGCCAAAGGCGGCGCATCTGAGTCCGTCAGCCTGCCCGTGCAAGGCAGCACCGAAATCGCCTTCAGCGACAGTGGCCAGGACGGCGCGCTGTTGACCCTGGCCGGCTGGACACGTGCGCCCAAGACCTGGGCCGTGGGCACGGATGGCAAGACCACCCGCCTGGCACTGGCCCAAGACGGCGCCTTCGATGCCATCGACAGCATTGAAGCGCGCGAAGTGCTGGTGCCCAGCCACGACGGCGTGCGCGTGCCACTGTCCGTCATCGCCAAAAAGGGCCTCAAGCTGGACGGCAGCAACCCCACCATCGTCTACGGCTACGGCGCTTACGGCATCACCGAAGACCCGGGCCTGAACCCGCGCCTGCTGGCCTACTTGGAACGCGGCGGTGTGTTTGCCATTGCCCATGTGCGCGGCGGTGGCGTGTACGGCAAGGCCTGGCACGACGGCGGCAAAAAAGCCACCAAGCCTAACACCTGGAAAGATGGTATCGCGGCGGCTGAATGGTTGATAGCCAACGGCTACACCAGCCGCGCCAAGGTGGGGGTGTACGGCGGCAGCGCGGGCGGCATTTTTGTCGGCCGCGCCATCACTGAGCGGCCCGAATTGTTTGCCGCTGCCGTGCCCACGGTGGGGTCTATGGACACGCTGCGATCCGAGTTCAGCGCCAACGGCCCGGCCAACATCCCCGAGTTCGGCAGCGTAAAAAAGGAAGACGAGTTCCGCGCCCTGCTGGCCATGAGCAGCTACCACCAGATCAAAGACGGCCAGCGCTACCCGGCCGTGCTGCTCAGCCACGGTGTCAACGACATTCGTGTCGACGTCTGGCAGTCAGCCAAGTTTGCGTCGCGCATGGCGGCGGCCACGGCCAAGAACGACGCTGCCAGGCCAGTGTTGATGCGGCTGGAATACGAAGGTGGCCACGGCTCGGGCAGCACACGTGCGCAAGCGCAAGAGCGCAGTGCCGACATCTACAGCTTTTTCTTGTGGCAGTTTGGCGTGGCGGAATTTCAGCCGTTGGCACCCTGATCGAAACGGCCGCGCGGGGGGCATGGTCAGGGGTGTGCACATTCGCACGTCGGCATTCCTGACATTGTCCATCCCTAGTTTCTTGCCAGACCCAGGGCTGACGCCCAAGTGCTTGTCAGCACTGGCCTTTTCTGGCTTGGCACGGTGGCTGCGTAAGGACTTGTACCTTCCACCCCACCGACAAGAACCCACATGTTCAAGCAACTTGCCCTCGCCGCCGCCACCAGCTTTGTGATGTGCGCGCCTGCGCTGTCCGCCGTCATCACCGGCCCAGCCAATCTGCCCAATTTCATCGCCGGCCACAGCAACACCGGCCTGCGCATCACCGCCAATCAAGACAGCGCGATCGACAGCTTTGTCTTCTGGAACCAGGGCGCTGACGAAAACGTCTACCTGCGCGACGACACCACCGGTGCCACACTGTTTTCAACTTTCGTCGTCACCAATTCGCTGCAGCAGTTGGTGGATGTGGACTGGGCGCTGCAAGCCGGCCACACCTACCGCCTGATGATCGACAGCTCCAACGGCCGCTGGTCGTCGAATGGCTCGCCTTCGTCCAACGCCGACATCACCGTCAACGTGGCCTTCTTCTCCGACAGCAACCTTGCCGGCTACTGGAGTTCATTCACGCAGATCACCACCGGCGCCAGCACGCAAGTGCCCGAACCCGGCTCGCTGGCTCTGGTGGGCCTGGCGCTGGCCGGCCTGGCGCTGCGCAAGAAGCAAGCCTGAGCGCCAATCGCTGATCGCCAACATCAAAAAAGCCCGGCCATGCGCCGGGCTTTTTTCGTCCGCAAAGGCCGCAAAGGCCGCAAATCACGGCTACACGCCGCGTTCGCGCTCAGCCCTGAACTGCAAGCGCCAGGCCTCAAAGCGCCCCTCGTCCAGGGCCTGGCGCACGTCGCGCATCAGGTTGACGTAGTAGTGCAGGTTGTGCACCGTGCCCAGCATAGGCCCCAGCATTTCGCCGCAGCGGTCCAGGTGGTGCAGGTAGGCGCGTGAAAAGCCTGAGGCACAGGTGTGGCAGGTGCAAGTGCTGTCCAATACGGATGTGTCTTCGCGGTGGCGCGCGTTGCGTATCTTCAAGTCGCCAAAGCGCGTGAAGAGGTGGCCGTTGCGGCCATTGCGCGTGGGCATGACGCAGTCAAACATGTCCACGCCCGCTACCACACCGGCCACCAGATCCTCGGGCGTGCCCACACCCATCAGGTAGCGCGGCTTGTGCGCGGGAAGGCGGTGCGGCGTGTGGGCCATGATGCGCAGCATCTCTTCTTTGGGCTCACCCACGCTGACGCCGCCCACGGCATAGCCCGCAAAGTCAAGGGACACCAGGGCTTGCAGAGACTCTTCGCGCAGGGCTTCAAACATGCCGCCTTGCACGATGCCAAACAGGGCGTTGGGATTTTCAAGACGCGCAAACTCGGCCTGGCTGCGTGCGGCCCAGCGCAGGCTGAGTTCCATCGACAGTCTTGCTTGCTCTTGCGTGGTGCGTTGGCCCTGGGTCTCAAAAGGCGTGCACTCGTCAAACTGCATCGCAATGTCGCTGCCCAGCTCGGTCTGTATCTGCATGCTCACTTCGGGCGTCAGCATCAGCTTGTCGCCATTCACCGGCGACGCGAACTTGACACCTTCTTCGCCGATCTTGCGCCCCTTGCCGTCGCTGCCGCCCAAGCTCCAGACCTGGAAGCCGCCGCTGTCGGTCAGCATGGGCCGCTGCCAGCCTTCAAAGCGATGCAAGCCGCCGAACTTCTTGATCACCTCCAGCCCCGGGCGCAGCCACAGGTGGAAGGTGTTGCCCAGGATGATTTGCGCGCCCATCTCTTCGAGTGAACGCGGCATCACGCCCTTGACCGTGCCGTAGGTACCCACGGGCATGAAGACGGGGGTTTCAACGACGCCGTGGGTCAGCGTGAGGCGGCCACGCCGCGCGTGGCCTTGGGTGGTGAGCAGGTCGAACTTGAGCATGCGCGATTGTCTCGCGGGCTGTCTTGCGCACATTCTCGCGGGCGGTCTCGCCCGGCAGCGTCAGCGCTGGCGCGTCAGCAGCATGGCGTCGCCATAGCTGAAAAAGCGGTAGCGCGACTCGATGGCGTGGCGGTACAGCGCCATCACTTGCGCGTGGCCAGCGAAGGCACTCACCAGCATCATCAGCGTGCTCTTGGGCAGGTGGAAGTTGGTGACCAGGCGGTCCACCACTTTGAAGGGGAAGCCGGGTGTGATGAAGATGTCGGTCTCGCCGGTGAAGGGCACCAGCGCGCCACCGCGCGCTGCGGATTCCAGCGCGCGCAAGGTCGTCGTGCCCACCGCCACCACACGCCCACCGCGTTGGCGCGTGGCAGTGATGGCATCCACCGTGGCGGCGCTGACATCGAACCATTCGCCGTGCATGCGGTGCTCGGACAAGTTCTGCGCACGCACCGGCTGGAAGGTACCCGCGCCCACGTGCAGGGTGACGGCGGCGCGCTGCACGCCGCGTGCATCCAGCGCCGCCAGCAAGGCTTCGTCAAAGTGCAAGGCCGCCGTGGGCGCGGCCACGGCGCCAGGGTGCTTGGCGAAGACAGTCTGGTAGCGCGCCACGTCGTCGGCGCTGTCGCTGTGCGTGATGTAGGGCGGCAGCGGCACATGGCCATGGCGTTCCAGCAATGTCAAAGGGTCGGCCGGCAAGCGCAGGTGAAAGAGTGCCTCCTCGGGCCCGGCGCGGCCCAGCACTTCGGCGTCAAAGGCATTGGCAAAACGCACCAGACTGCCCGCGCGTGGTGACTTGCTGGCACGCAGATGGGCCCACACCTCGTGGCCCGGCAGCACACGCTCCACCAAAGCTTCCACCGCGCCGCCGGTGGGCTTTTCGCCCAGCAAGCGCGCCTTGATGACACGGGTGTCGTTGAAGACCAGCAGGTCACCGGCGTGCAGCAGCGTGGGCAGATCACGAAAGATGCGGTCTACCGGCAAGGCGGCGCTGCCTTCAAGCAAACCGTCGAGCAAGCGCGACGCACTGCGCTGGGCCGCAGGGTGCTGCGCGATCAGTTCAGCCGGCAATGCAAAGTCGAAGTCGGCAAGTGTGAATACACGCGGGGAAATTGGGTTCATGGACCGCCCACAGAGAAGGTCAAAATTGTTCCATGCCATCAGCCCCGGCGCCAACCCAGGCCAACAAGCCCCCTTCTGCCGCACTGTCTGCGCCTGCGCGCGCCATGCGCAAGCTGGGCCTGCTGCGCGACATCGACCTGGCCCTGCACCTGCCGCTGCGCCATGTGGACGAGACGCGCCTGCGTCCCATCAGCAGCCTGCGCGAGGGTGACAGCGCGCAGGTGCAAGGCACGGTGCAGGAATGCCGCGTTGAGACGCGCACGCGCCGCCAGTTGCTGGTGCGTGTGGCCGACGACAGCGGCGAGGTGCTGCTGCGCTTGCTGAACTTTTATCCGTCGACGCAAAAGACCCTGGCGGTGGGCAAGGTGGTGCGCGTGCGCGGTGAAGTGCGCGCCGGTTTTATGGGCCGCGAAATGATCCACCCCGAATTCCGCGCGGTCGAGCCCGACGCGCCGCTGCCCACCACGCTGACCCCCATCTACCCGGCCAGCGCGCAACTGCCGCAGGCTTACTTGCGCAAGGCCGTGGCCAGCGCTTTGGCGCGCACGCCGCTGCATGAAATCTTGCCCGCTGGCAGCGTGCCTGCCCAACTGCCCAGCCTGCGGCAGGCCGTGCTGCTGCTGCACCACCCCAGCCCCGACGTCGACGCGCAAGC
>JANNEX010000191.1:0-5304 GCA_031379155.1 Rubrivivax sp. | reverse complement strand
GGCGTCACGGCGCCCAGGATGGTCGCCGGGTCGGCGCCCAGCGCCACGGCCATAGGAAACGGCTGCCCAGGGTTGGCACGCGCAAAATCGGCAAAGTCCAACGCGCCGCCCCGGTGCGCCAGCCAGCGCATGATGACTTCGCGCCGGCCAATTACCTGCTGGCGGTAGATGCCCAGGTTTTGGCGGCTGCGCGGCGTCGCCACCGTCTGCGGGCCACGGGTGATGACCAAGCCCCAGGTGATGAGCGGCCCGGCGTCGCCTGGCCAGCAGGTCTGTACCGGCAGTTGCGCCAAGTCGATCTCGTCGGCAGCCAGCACCACGTCCTGGCAGGCGGCATGGGAACGCACCGCCGGCTTCATGTCCCACAGCGCCTTGACCATGTGCAGCAGCTTGCCGGCGTCTTTCAGGCCCTTGGGCGGTTCTGGCTCTTTCAAGCTCGCCAGCAACTCGCCCACCTGACGCAGGTCGGAAACTTCTTCGGCACCCATGCCCATTGCCACCCGCCGGGGTGTGCCAAACAGGTTGATGAGGCAGGGAATTTTGTAACCCTGGGGATTTGTACAGAGCACCGCCGGGCCGCCGGCCCGCAACAGCTTGTCACCAATTGCCGTCATTTCCAGGCGCGGCGACACCGGTTGGGAGAGTTTTCTAAGCTCGCCGAGCCTTTCAAGCTGCTGAGTGAAGTCCCGTAGATCCTTGTACTTCATGCAATTTTAGAATTAGAGTCGTCTTTTATATGCTTGACCGCGTATTAAGCGCTTCCTAGAATTCGCCCAGATTCGAAACTTCAGGGTTTACCCGTGTCGGTGCCAGCTCAAAGCGGCGCCCCGGTTCAAACCACAAGGCAGGGATTGCGCCACCGCCATTCGGTGCCGGCCCTGCAAGTCGATTATCACTGCGACCCTTGCTGGCACCTTGTGCTGGCCGGTCCGCAAACAACTGGGAGAAGCCTCGATGCGAGCCAGCGAATTGCTGCGCCGGGCGCGGCACGCCACGGTCCAATCTTTGTCCACCTTTGCCAGCGACGTGGGTCGCGGCGCGCTGGAAGTCAGCCACAACACCCTGGCCCTGGTGGGCCTGCTGGTCTTGGCCGTGGTGCTGTTCGGCGCCGGCCGCGCCGACATACGCCACGAAATCGAAAAGGTCTCGCTGGAGTGGCTGCAAACTCGCCACGAAGCCAGAGAACAAGCGTCCGGCAACATGCTCAGCGCCGTCGCCGAGCCCGACGCCGTGGCCCGTGCGACGGCCGTTGACCCGAAGGATTTAACGCGCCAGCAGGCCAACCTGGCGGGCTGGATTTCGCGCCGCTACAAGGTCGCACCCGAGCCCGTGGCCGCGCTGGTACAGGAAGCCTGGGCGATTGGCCAACGCGCCAATCTGGACCCCACGCTCATCCTGGCCATCATGGCCGTCGAGTCCAGCTTCAACCCCTTTGCGCAAAGCGCCGTCGGCGCGCAGGGGCTGATGCAGGTCATGACGCGGATCCACGACGACAAATACGAGGCCTTTGGCGGCACGCGCGCGGCGTTTGACCCCATCAGCAACCTGCGCGTGGGCGTGCTGGTGCTCAAGGAGTGCATAGCGCGCGCTGGCAGCGTGCACGAGGGGCTGCGCTACTACGTCGGCGCAGCGCTGCTGCAAGACGATGGCGGTTACGCCGCCCGCGTGATACTGGAGCAAGGCCACATGCGCAGAGTTGCCGACGGCAAGTCCGTGGCCGTCAACGCCAGCAACTTGCCGCCCGCTGCGGCACGTGCAGCCGACGCTGGCGACAGCGCAGCACCCGCGCCGGCCTCTGCGGCATCTGCCGCAGCCGAGCGCCCCGAGCAGTTGGCCCTGCTGCGCTGAAACCCCGGGCGCGGCGCTACACTTGCGCTGCGCGACTGGCGATAGGGGCGCCGCCCCGAGGTGGACCACCACCGGGAAGCGCAATCCGCCATTGACTTTCCAGGCGGTTTCAGCCGTTCGCCTGGGCCGCCCTTTGCACGCAAACCCTGCCTTGGGTTTCATTGCTGACACGGTGCCGACCCGGCGCCGCTACCGTGCCAGCTTGCGAAGGCGCTTCACCGCCCCACAAGGACTGCCATGTTTGACCGCTCCACCTCTACCCTTGCCCTGACCGACCCCGCCATCTGGGCCGCCATCCAAGCCGAAAATCGGCGCCAGGAAGAGCACATCGAGCTCATTGCCAGCGAGAACTACACCTCGCCCGCCGTGATGCAAGCGCAGGGTTCGCAACTCACCAACAAGTACGCTGAAGGCTATCCCGGCAAGCGCTACTACGGGGGCTGCGAACACGTCGACGTGGTCGAACAACTGGCCATTGACCGCCTCAAGCAACTCTTTGGCGCCGCGCATGCCAACGTGCAGGCCAACTCGGGCTCACAAGCCAATCAGGCGGTGTTCTTTGGCCTGCTGCAACCCGGCGACACCATCATGGGCATGAGCCTGGCCGAGGGTGGCCACCTGACGCACGGCATGCCGCTGAACATGAGCGGCAAGTGGTTCAAGGTCGTCAGCTACGGCCTGGACGCCAAGGAAGCCATCGACTACGACGCCATGGAGCGCCTGGCGCATGAACACAAGCCCAAGCTGATCATCGCTGGCGCGTCGGCCTACAGCCTGCACATCGACTTCGAACGTTTTGCCAAGGTGGCCAAGGCCATCGGCGCTTTCTTCATGGTCGACATGGCGCACTACGCCGGCCTCATCGCCGCCGGCGTCTACCCCAACCCCGTGCCGCACGCCGACGTGGTCACTTCCACCACCCACAAGAGCCTGCGCGGCCCGCGCGGCGGCGTCGTGCTGATGAACGACGAAGCCATCGCCAAAAAGATCAACAGCGCCATCTTCCCGGGCATCCAGGGCGGGCCGCTGATGCACGTCATCGCCGGCAAGGCGGTGGCTTTCCAGGAAGCCTTGTCGCCGGCCTTCAAGGTCTATCAACAGCAGGTGGTGGCCAACGCCGACGTGCTGGCGCGCACGCTGATCGCGCGCGGCCTGCGCATCGTCAGCGGCGGCACACAAAGCCACGTCATGTTGGTGGACCTGCGTCCCAAGGGCCTGACCGGCAAAGAGGCCGAAGCCATCCTGGGCGACGCGCACATGACCTGCAACAAAAACGGCATCCCTAACGACCCACAAAAGCCCATGGTGACCAGCGGCATCCGCCTGGGGACACCGGCCATGACGACGCGCGGCTTCAAGCAAGAACAGGCACAGATGACGGCGCACCTGATCGCCGATGTGCTGGACCATCCGCACGACGCCGACCACATCGCCGCTGTGCGCGCCAAAGTGGCGGCGCTGACGCGCGACTTTCCCGTGTATCGCTAGAACCCACAGCCAGAGCCCAAGCCGACAAGCCCGCATGCGTTGCCCTTTTTGCGCCCACGAAGACACGCAAGTGGTTGAGACGCGCGAGTCTGATGAAGGCGACGTGGTGCGCCGCCGCCGCCGCTGCTTGCAATGCGAAAAGCGCTTCACCACCTATGAGCGCACAGAAATTGCCATGCCCACGGTGGTCAAAAAAGACGGCACGCGGGTGGAGTTCGACCCCACCAAACTGCGCGCGTCCATGACCCTGGCACTGCGCAAACGCAGCGTCAGTGTCGAGCAGGTGGACGCGGCCGTGGAACGCATCCAGGAAAAGCTGCTGGCTAGCGGGGCGCGTGAATTGCCCAGCGCGCGCCTGGGCGAACTGGTGATGCGTGAACTCAAGCGCATGGACAAGGTCGCCTACGTGCGCTTTGCCTCGGTGTACCGCGAGTTCGAAGACGTCGACGCTTTCAGGCAGCTCATCCGCGACATCTGAAGCGGGCTGAGGCAAGGGGGCACCCGACCGGGGGTGTCGGGGGGGAGCGGCGCGGGGGCACTCCACAGTGCCATGGCCCTTGCACACCCCTTGGGGACGCGCCATCAGCGCCGCCTTTCTACAGTGAAGCCATCCCTTCACTGACCGGAAAGCACCATGAAAAGCAGCCGCAAAAATTCCCGCCGCGACAGCCAAATCGGCTTCAGTCTGATCGAGAGCCTGGCCGCACTGGCGGTGATGGCCGTGAGCCTGGGCGCCGGCTTGCCCAGCTTCAAACAAGCCGCCGAGCGCCGCCACCTGGAAGGCGCTGCGGCGCAACTGGCCACCGACATCCGCATGGCCCGTGGCCTGGCCGTCAGTCATCAGGCTTCGGTTCGCTTCAGCGTGCAGCAAGCCAGCGACGGCGCCTGCTACGTCATCCACACTGGGCGTGCAGGCGACTGCCGCTGCACCGGTGCTGGCACGGCGGTTTGCGTGGCAGGCGCGCAAGCGCTGCGCAACGTGGGTTTTGCGGCCACCGGGCCGGTGCAGTTCAGCGCCAATTCCGCATCCATGCTCTTTGATGCCGACCGTGGCACCGTCACCCCCACTGGCACTTTGAGCCTGCAACTGCGCAATGGCGCCGCCATTCGCCACATCGTCAACATCATGGGGCGCGTGCGCAGTTGCTCGCCCGCCGGCGTGGTCAGCGGACACGCGGCCTGTTGACCGGGCGGTGAAACACCCCCGATCTTGAGGATGAAGCTGACCAACGGTAGGCGGCGGGCGACGAGTGGCGCAGCGTGTGCTGGATGCCACGCGCGGCGCAGCCCACAATGCGGCGCATATGAACCTGACCCGTCACCCCAGGCGCCATGGCGCAGCCGGCTTCACGCTGATCGAGCTCATGGTGGCCTTGGTGGTGGTGGGCATCTTGCTGTCGGTGGCGCTGCCCAGTTTCCTGGATTCGGTGCGCAAGGGCCGCCGCTCTGAAGCCGTGGCCGCGCTGGCCGCCATTCAGCTGGCGCAAGAGCGCTGGCGCAGCAACAACGTGAACTACAGCAATTCGGTGGCGACCGAGCTGAAAGTCACGTCGCCCACCAAGCCGGGCGGCTACTACACGTTGGCCGTCAGCGACAACACCGCCACGGGCTACGTGGCCACCGCCGATGGCAGCGCCAGTTCACAAGCCAATGACGGCCAGTGCGCCAAGCTCGCCGTGCGCATGACGGGTGGCGCCGTCGAATATGCTAGCTGCGCCACGTGCGCCCTCACCAGTCTTACCTTCGCGGCCACCGACCGCTGCTGGAGCCGTTGATGCGCCGCGCCCGCTCTGCCGTCGCCGCTTTCACGCTGGTCGAATTGATGATCGTGGTGGCACTCATTGCCATCATCGTCACCCTGGCAGCGCCGTCTTTTCGCGACATGATCCTGATGCAGCGGCTGCGTGGCATCAACGCCGAGCTGGTGACCAACTTGCACTATGCACGCAGCGAAGCCATCAGCCGGGG
>JANNEX010000069.1:0-5308 GCA_031379155.1 Rubrivivax sp. | reverse complement strand
CTTGCTGCGGAAAACGGCAAAACGGTTGCGGTCGGCCACGTGTTCCCAGCGCGCAAACATGATGTCGCCGTTAGGGCGGATGACGGGGTTGCGTTCGTGGCTTTGGTTGAAGCTGATTTGCTGGATGTTGCTGCCGTCGGCGGCCATGCTGTGCAGGTTCATGACCCGCTCACGCTCGTACTCATCAGCGGCAAAGTAGGCACGGCCCAGGGCCTGCATGCGGCTGCTCTTGGCCTGCCGGTTGCTGGAAAAGACGATGCCGCGATTGGCCGGCAGGTAGACCGGGTCGACATCGTCATGCGCGTTGCTGGCCGTGACGCGCTTGAAGCTGCCAGCGCTCAGGCTGGTGCCGGTCATGTCGTATTCCCAGATGTTCCAACGGCCTGTGCAGGCCGGCTGGCCTTCGATGGTGGCGGTGTTGGCGGCCGGACACTTCATGGCAAAAACTATTCTCTTGCCGTCGTAGCTGACCTCGGGGTCTGACGCGTCGCCAGCGCCTTGCGTGAAGCGCGCAGTCAGGTTGTGTTCTGTCGCGCTGGCGCTGGACTTTTCACGCAGCATCAGGTCGCCACCCGGCGCGCTGTTGGCGGCATCGGTGGGGTTCATGCCCACGCTGGTGGACCGTTTGACGTAGGCGATGGGCACGTCGCCATTCACGGTGACGGTGTCGCCGCTGCTGCCATTGCCGTTGCAGGCAGCCAGGGTGAGGGCTGCCAAGGCAGCACTCACCCAGATCGCTGTTCGTGCGGGAGAGGAGGTCTTGTTGTTCATCATCGTTTTCTCCTGAGGGGCAATCACTGGCAGGCTTCTTCTGCGGCGGGTGCAGCAGACAACAAACCCGAAGAGACGTGCATGACGCCGTGTCTGTCCACCAGCACGGCGTCCACACCGCGCAGCTGTTCAATCAAGGCCAGGCCACGCTGCACGCCCAGCACAAACACGGCCTTGGACAAGGCTTCGCTGGTCAGGCCGTCGTCGGCCAGCACGGTGACGCTTTGCACACCACGCGGGCTCAAGCCCGTGGCGGGGTCAATGAGGTGGTGCACACGCTCTGCACCGTCGTCGAAATAACGTTCATAGTCACCGGAAGTCGAAATCGACACGTCTTGCAGCGGCAGCACCGCCACCACTTCACTGGCACGGCGCGGGTCGCGGATGGCCACGCCCCAAGGCCGGCCACGGCGGTCGCCGATGACACGGCTGTCGCCACCGGCGCTGACCATGGCATTCGTGATGCCACGCCGCGCCAGCAACGCGGCCGCGCGATCCACCGCGTGGCCTTTGGCAAAGCCGCCCAGGTCAATGCGCACACCTTCACGGGCAAAGCGCAGGCTGCGCGCGGCGGGGTCCAGCTCCAACTGCTGCCAGCCCACCAGGGCGCGTGCCTGCTCCAGCGCGGCGGCGCTGGGGCGCACCCGCTGGCGGTAGTCATAGAGCTGGCCGACGGCCGCGTAAGTGATGTCGAACGCACCCGCGCTGAGGCGCGAAAAATGAATCGCGCGCTGCATCAGCGCAAACATTTCTTCCGACAGCGGCACCGGCTGGCGCGCGGCTTCGCGGTTGATGCGGCACAACTCGGACGTGGGTTTGTGCGGGCTCATGGCGCGGTCAATGCGGTGCATCTCGTCCATCACCGCAACAACGGCGGCTTCACCACTGCGGCGGTCTGGCGCCCACAACTCCACTTTGATGGCCGTGCCCATGATGGCTTCTTCACGCTGCACCCAGCCCGCCACGGCCGCTTGCGTGCGGCGGGCGAAGTCAAAATTTCTTTGAATGGGGTTGGAGCAGGACAGGAGCATGGGTGGGTAGGGCAGGCAAAACGGGCCGAAGCGAAAGGTAACGGGCCGGGCGGGCCTTTGCAGTGACGGCTGGTGCCCTTGTGCGAGCAAATGATTCAGTCGCACCGCTTCATCGGCAGCCCGTTCGATGGGATGGCCCGGCACAACGTGAATTCCGTCACGGTTGACGTGCGTGCGCCACCGTTTTAGCCATCCCCCGCAGCCGGGGGATGGCGCGGCGCTGTTGCCAACGCTAACGCCTGCATCGCAACTTGTGCCAGCCCTACATGCCCTTGAACAGCCCCGTGTAGCTGCGGCTGACTTCCAGCTTTTGGTGGTGGCCCTTCACAGCCACGATCTGGCGGCCCCTGAAGTCGCGCGTGACACCAGCGATGGATTTCACGGCCACCAACGTGCTGCGGTGGATTTGCCAAAACAAGCGCGGGTCCAGCTCGTCCACCAATTCCTTGATGGGCTTGCGAATGAGCGCTTCGACCTGCGCCGTCTGCACCCGGGTGTACTTTTCGTCGCTGACGAAAAACAGCACTTCGTCCACCGGCACCATGTGAATCGCCTGGCCCACGGTGGCCTGAATCCACTGCAAGTACTGCGGCGCGTTGCCGGGGTTGAGGCGCGCTGACAGTTGATGCAGCAGTTGCTGCAAGTGCGGGCCAGCGGGTGCATCAGCGGCATCAGCGGCATCAGCGGCATCAGCGCCGCTGTCGCGCGCGGCCAGGCGCTTTTGAATGCGCTCCACTGTGAGTTGCAGGCGGTCACGCTCTGCCGGCTTGAGCACGTAGTCGGCCACGCCCTGCTCGAAGGCTTCCACCGCGTATTGGTCGTAGGCCGTGATGAAGACGATCTCGGGCACCAGGTCATCGTCACTGCCCTCTTGGCTGCTTTCGGGTGGCGCTAGCTGGGCAATTTGGCGCGCTGCTTCCACGCCGGTGAGGCCAGGCATGCGGATGTCCAGGAAGACGATGTCGGGCCTATGTTCCTGCACCATGGCCACCGCTTCGATGCCGTTTTTGGCTTCGGCCACGATCTGCAATTGCGGCCAGACCTCGGCCAGGCGGGCGCGCAGTTGTTCGCGCATCAGGCGCTCGTCGTCGGCGATCACGGCGCGCGGGTTGGCTGTGTTCATGCTGACACTCACTTGGCTGGGGTCGGGGTGGCGCCACACGCGCTGCGGCGCAGGGCGGGGAATTCAAGCACACGCGCGGTGCCGTTGCGTTGGCCTTCAATGCGTGGCTTGAGCACAGCGGGCGTTTCAAGCGTGTCCAGCCGGTAGGCCACACGTTGCGGAAAGTCGTGCTGCAAGTTCTCGAACACCACTTCTTGCGCGCTGTGGCTGAGCAGCTTGAATTCGGTGCGCGCCTGGCCCGACGGTTGCGCGATGAACACCAAACGGCCGTCAGCGTCGGCGCGGATTTGCATGAATTCAAACTCGCGCGTGGCCCCGGCCCTGACCGTGCGGCCCACGCCGAGCAAGGTGCCGCCTGCGGGCGCCATCCACATCTCGCCGCTGCCGGGTTGTGCCGCGTCTAACCAGCATCCGGCCAGCCAGGACAGGCTTTGCAAGTCGCCGGCCTGGGCGTGCAGGCTGGTGTGTGGCGCCAAGCACAGCAGCACAGCGCCCAGGCTGGCAACAGGTTTCAAGGTCGGCTCCTCAGTCAGGCAGGCAGGCAGGCAGGCGCCTTGCCAGCAGCGATGCTAACCAGCCTGCGTCGCACCTTGCCGCTTGGGCCGCAGCAGCAGCCACAGCAGCAGCAAAGCGCCCCACAGCGGCGACAGCACCACCGCTGCCGCCAGCAGCACCACAGCGGCGACGAGCGCCACCGCAGCCACCACGGCCAGCAACGCCAGGCCCACCGTCAGCGCCGCCGCCAACATCACGCTCATCAAGATGACGGGCAAGATCAACAGCAGGGTCATCACGGCGGCCAGCAGGCCCAACACGCCAAAGAAGCCCCAATCGCTGTCGTGGTGCAGCGTCCAGGGCTGGCCGTCGACGTTGATGCTCAGCCCTTCCTGCACCCCGTGCAGCAAGCCGTTGAAGGCCAGCGCCGTGGCCACCACCATCACGGCCAGCAGCAGCGCCAGGCTCACCAGCAGCCAGGGCCACAGGCGCCGGCGCGCAACACGGGGCGGTGGCGCAGAACCTGCGGCAGGCGGCGGCGTGAACGCATAGATGGCGTCGTCGCTTATTGGAGTACCTTCGTGCTGCGCACTTCGGTATTCGCCTTTCGGGCGGCCGGGCAGGCTCATGCGCCCACTCCTTCAATGGACTTGTAAGGCACGGTGACGGTCACCAGGGTGCCGCTGGGCTGGTTCTCGGCCACCGTCAGGCTGGCCTTGGGGCCGTAGAGCATTTGCAGTCGCTCGCGGATATTGGCCAGGCCCACGCCGGTGCCCGCTGTACTTCCACTGGCAGCGGCCTTGCCAAAGCCCAGGCCGGTGTCGGACACGGTCATTTGCAGCTTGCCGTGCACGATCTGTGCCGCCACGCGCAGGTGGCCCCCTTCGGGCTTGGGCTCGAGGCCGTGCTTGATGGCGTTTTCAACCAGGGTCTGAATCATCATGGGCGGGAATTCCGCTGAAAGAAGTCCATCAGGTACGCTGATTTCAGTCGTTAGCCTTTCTTCCATGCGCACCTTCAAAATTTCCAGGTAGGGCTTGATGACCGCAATCTCGCGCCCCAGGTCACGCACGCCGCCGTTGCCGCCGTTGGCTTCACGCATGGTGGGCATGCTGGCGCGCAGCAGTGCGATCAGGTTCTTCTGCATCACGCTGGCACGCGCCGGGTCGGTCTCTATCAGGTGGTCGATGCTGGCCAGCGTGTTGAACAAAAAGTGCGGCTCCACCTGCGCTTGCATGGCCGCCATGCGCGCTTCCACGACCTGGCGTTTGAGCGACTCGGCCTCGGCCGTCTCAGTCGCCTGCGCGGCTTTCACCTCGGCCTGCTTTTGGCCCTTGTAGGTGAACTTGATGATGGCCGAGCCAATCACCCAGACAAAGGCCAACTGCAGCAGGAAGTCGCCAATGCCAAACCGCGTGACGCGTTTGCCGCTACGCTGGCGCTGCACCTGGGCCAGTGCTTCGACCGCAGCTTGCGCCTCGCGCTGGGCATCGGCGGTTTCGCGCTGTGCGTCGGCCATCTCGCGCGCGGCTTCTTGGGCGGCTTCTTGGGCGGCTTCTTCGGCGGCTTCTTTGGCCTCCCGGATGGCGCCTTCAATCTGGCGGCGCGCTTCTTCCACCGCCTTCTTGATTTCCTTTTCGTCCACCACACCTGCGGGCACAGAGGCGCGGATGCCTTGTTCGGCCGCCGACGCTGCCGCATTGACCGCACGCCGCGTCTGTTCCGCCGCCTGCTCTGCGGCCGACGCGGCTTGCGCGGGCGCATCACCTTTGGCGGTGATGCGGATGCCGTCCTTGCCGATACTGATGTCCACGCCTTCGCCGCCCTTGCCGCCACCAATGTGGATCGAAGGCTTGGCAGGATCGGCCGGGGTTGCCGGGCTTTGCGG
>JANNEX010000020.1:0-3913 GCA_031379155.1 Rubrivivax sp. | reverse complement strand
CGCATGCCCAGCTTGTCTAACTTCTGAGCGGTGGTGAAGCCCTTCATGCCTTTTTCGACGATGAAGGCCGTCACACCGCGCGCGCCCAGCTCGGGTTCGGTCTTGGCGTAGACCACCATGGTGTCGGCGTCGGGGCCGTTGGTGATCCACATCTTGGTACCGTTGAGCACGTAGTGGCCGCCCGTTTCCACGGCCTTGAGCTTCATGCTGATGACGTCGGAACCCGCGCCGGGCTCGCTCATGGCCAGCGCGCCCACGTGTTCGCCGCTGATCAGCTTGGGCAGGTACTTTTTGCGCTGGGCGTCAGTGCCGTTGCGCTTGAGCTGGTTCACGCACAGGTTGCTGTGCGCGCCGTAGCTCAAGCCGACTGAGGCAGACGCGCGGCTGATTTCTTCCATCGCAATCATGTGCGCCAAGTAGCCCATGCCCGCGCCGCCATAAGCTTCGGGCACGGTGATGCCCAGCACGCCCAGCTCACCCATCTTGCGCCACAGGTCCATCGGAAACTGGTCGCTCTTGTCGATGTCGGCGGCGCGCGGGGCAATCTCGGCCTGCGCAAAGTCGCGCACCGCGTCGCGCAGTGCGTCTATGTCTTCACCGAGCTGGAAATTGAGTCCAGGCAGATTCATGGCGGGGCCCTTGTCGGTTGACGTTAACGTCAATCATAGGGGAGCGCCCCTTGGCGGCCAGGCCGGGCGCACAGACTACTTCGGGTTGACCATGATTTGCGCCAGTTCCTTAAATATGGTGCTGCTGGCGCTGGCCAGCGCGGGCTGCAACTCTGCGGCATCAAAGCTGACCCAGAAGTCGGCGCTTTCGCTGTCGGCACCCGCGCCACGGGCCAGAAAGCCCACCAGGCCGCCGCTGCGCGCCGTTTTTGTGTCGCTGCCCAGGAACGACTTCTTGAGCTCGAGCCTGTCGATGTCGGTCATCACCTTGAGACCCGCTATCGCCACCGGCTTTTGCAGGCCCAGCACGGCCTGCTGGCCGCCATGCGCAAAGGAAAACACCGTGCCAGCCTCGACGAAGCGCGCGTTGGGCTTGACCAGCCCCGTGGTGTTGCCATAACCCGAGCACTCGCCACCCGCGTTGCCGCAGGTCGTGATGCCCATGTCCACCAGCGCCACCGTCAGACGCACGTTCAAGGCCGTGGCGTTCAGGCCCTGCGCAATCTTGGCCTGGCTGATGTGGATGCCGCCCAGGCTCATCAGTTCGATATTGGTGCCGCGCAACCACTGGCTGGACTGTTCGCCCCAGCCCACCAGGTTGCCCGGCCCGTCGGTGCCTTCCAAGGGGCGCGTGGCGTAGTTGGACAGCCGCACGTCGGGCACCGAGGCCAGCACCAGTGGCACATTCTGCGCCGAGACCAGCGTGCTCAGCTTCTTGATCGAGCCGTCGTTGATGGTCGCCGGGCTGGTCCGCCCGATCTTGCGCAGGTCGGCCATGGCCGCCTGTGCGGCGACCTCTTCAGTGGTCACCACGTCGACACCCGCCGCCTTCAGGTCGGCCACCAGTTGCAGGTACAGCGCGTCGGTGGCTGCCGCTAACACCTCGGGCGCGGGGCCCTTCCACTTGGAGAAGAAGATGTCGCCGCCCTTGCGCTTGGTCTCAATGCCAAAGTCGGTCACGTACTGCACGAAGAAGGTGGTGATGGCCACACGCTTCAGAGCGGCCACGTTGTCGGGCACCTGGCCCTTGAGCAGGCCTTGCGGGCCTTGCACATCGGTGGCTGCATGGGCGGCGCCGGCCAGTAGCGCCAGGGCGGCGCAAAGCACAGTGAGTGTGAGTTTCATGGGGGCTCCTCGACGGCCACGATTTGAGCCGTGCACACGCTTACGCAGCCCCCGGCGGCGCAAAAGCTCAGGACTTGCGGCGCGCCGCCTTGCGCGCGGCGGGTTTGCCCAGCAAGCTCTTGCAGCGCATTTCATGCTGGGCAATTTCAGCCAGCGTGATTTCGATGTCCTCACGCTGCTGTTCCAGCTGGCGGCGGTGCTCGCCCAGCACGCCCAGGAAGGCGGTGAGCTGCTGCGTGGTGTCTGACGGTGAGTCGTACATGTCCACCAGTTGCTTGATCTCCAGCAGGCTCAAGCCCAGGCGCTTGCCGCGCAGCGTCAGCTTCAGGCGGGTGCGGTCGCGCAGCGTGTACACGCGGTTGCGCCCCGCGCGGCCTGGCATGAGCAAACCCACGTCTTCGTAAAAGCGAATGGCGCGCGCGGTGATGTCGAATTCGGCTGCCAATTCGGTGATGGTGAAGACTTGGCTGGCTGCGGCGGCGGCGCGCTTGGAAGACTTCACGGTGGGCGGCAAAGTAAGCGGCAAAGTAAGCGACATGGTTAGACTGACGTTGACGTAAACGTAAAGCGCGAATATACAAACCATGTCCAATGAGCTGGAAAGCGCCCTGCACTATCCCCTGGGCGACACGCTGCCAGCGCCTGGCAAGACCATCGAAGTGGCGCCTGGCGTGCGCTGGCTGCGCATGGGCCTGCCCTTTGCGCTGAACCACATCAACCTGTGGCTGCTGCGTGATGAACAAGACGGCCTGCAGGGCTGGAGCATCGTGGACTGCGGCATCAGTGACGACAGCACACGCGCGCACTGGGAAAGCCTCTTTGAGCATGAGTTGCAGGGCCTGCCGGTGCTGCGGGTCATCGCCACCCACCTGCACCCTGACCACCTGGGACTGGCCTCGTGGTTGTGTGAACGCTGGAGCACTTTGGCGCGTGAATGCCGGCTGTGGATCAGCGCCACCGACTGGCATGGCGCGCGCCTGGCCATTCAGTCAGACACGGCCTTTGGCGGCGAAGGCGCGGCGCGGTTTTTTGCCCACCACGGCATCACCGACAAGACAGCGCTCGCCCAGGTGCGCGCGCGCACCCACTACTACGCCAGCATGGTGCCTTCAGTGCCCCAGCGGTACCGGCGTTTGCTGGGCGGTGGCGTGCTTCAAGTGGCGGGCCGCGACTGGCACTGCATCGTGGGCTACGGCCATGCGCCCGAGCACATTGCCCTTCACTGCCCAGATTTGAACGTGCTGATATCCGGCGACATGGTGCTGCCGCGCATTTCCACCAACGTCAGCGTGTATGACCTGGAACCCGAAGGCAACCCGCTGCCGCTCTACCTGGACTCCATCGCGGCGATGAAAACCCTGCCCGCCGACACCCTGGTGCTGCCTTCACACGGCAAGCCCTTTGTCGGTCTGCACACGCGCATAGACCAGCTCCATGCCCACCACCATGAACGTTATGCCGACGTGCTGCAAGCCTGCCGCGAAGCGCCGGCCAGTGCGGCTGACATGCTGATGGTGCTGTTCAAGCGCTCTCTGGATTTTCACCAAACGACCTTTGCCATCGGTGAAGCCGTGGCCCATCTGCACGCCCTGGCCGAAGCCGGCCAGATGCGCCGCGTGCCAGGCAGCGACGGTGTCATGCGCTTTCAGACCGTGGCCTGAAAAAAAGCGGCAGCAGGGGGCTTGTGGGCCCTTCTGCCGCCGTGTGTCGGAGCCTCCCAGCCCCAAAAAGTTGTCGCTGATGGAGATGACAGCGCTGGGCTCAGTTTCAGCGGGCCGGCGGCCGGCGTCATCCTGCAAAGGAATGAGCCGCCGGGCAAGACGGTTGTTTCAGCCTAGAAACGGCAGTTGGACGCGCCCGAGTGGGCTGCGATGCGGGGTGGTGGCAAGGCGCGACGACGCTGCGGCCTCATGGCCGCGAGGAGGAGCAACGCCGCCAGCACCCCGCAGCGCTGCCCAATCGGGTGCGTAGCGCTTTCACCCAACAGGTGAAGTTGGTCGTGGCCAAAAACTCAATGCTCATGCGGTGTTGCCTGCGGAGGAAAGCGGTCAACTGCCGTTTCTAGGATCATAGCTTTGAGGTAGGCGATTGCGCGCCGCATCTACCCGACTGCCGATGCC
>JANNEX010000823.1:0-1697 GCA_031379155.1 Rubrivivax sp. | reverse complement strand
ATCAGACGGTGCGCCACGCTGGCTGGGTGCTGCCAGGCCTTCGCCCTTGATGCGTTGCATCAGCTTGTCGACGGCCGCGTTCAAGCCACCGGCGTAGTCGTCGGCGCGAAAGGCCGGGCGGATGGCGCTGTCGATGATCTGGCGCGCCGCCAGGTCGGGAATCGCGCCTTCCAGCGCCTTGGCCACTTCAATGCGCACCTTGCGCTCGTTTTTGGCCACCACCAGCAGCACGCCGTCGCCCACTTCACGGCGGCCTATCTTCCAGCTGTCGGCCACACGCTGGGCGTAGCTGGTGATGTCTTCAGGCGCTGTGGCCGGCACCAGCAGCAGCACGATCTGTGGGCCCGATGCAGCTTCAAAGCGCGCCAGCTTGGCTTCCAGCGCACCACGCTGTTCTGGCGTTAGGGTGCCCGTCTGGTCGACGACCCGCGCGCTGAGTACGGGCACCGGCAGCACGTCCTGCGCCTGCACCAAAGACGCCCAGAGCAAGGCGCCCAGCAGCACACCCAGAGGAGTGAGCAGGCGCAGCAGCATCGAAGGCTTACTTGGAAGCGGCGGGTGCGGGCGCGGTGGGTGCAACCGGTGCAGCAGGCTTGTCAAAGCTGACCGCCGGTGGCGCCGAAATGGCCGCTTCGTTGGCCACCGTGAAGCTGGGCTTGACGTCGTAGCTGAAGATCATGGCCGTCAGGTTGGTGGGGAAGCTGCGTGTCAGCACGTTGTAGTCGGCCACCGTCTTGATGTAGCGGTTGCGCGCCACGGTGATGCGGTTTTCCGTCCCTTCGAGCTGCACGCGCAAATCCTGAAAGCCCTGGTTGGCTTTCAGATTGGGGTAGTTTTCGCTCACCACCAGCAGACGGCTCAGCGCACCGCTGAGTTCACCCTGCGCGGCCTGGAATTTCATGAAGGCTTCGGGGTTGTTCACCAACTCGGGCGTGGCCTGGATGCTGGTGGCCTTGGCGCGCGCTTCAACCACCTTGGTCAGCGTCTCTTGTTCGAAGTTGGCTTCACCCTTGACGGTGGCCACGATGTTGGGGATGAGGTCGCTGCGGCGCTGGTACTGGTTGAGCACCTCGCTCCAGCCGGCCTTGACCTGCTCGTCCAGGCGCTGGAAGTCGTTGTAGCCGCAGCCGGCCAGCGTGGTGGCCAAAAGGGTGGCGGCGGCCAGGCCGGCCCAGCGTTTGACGGTGCGCAAAATACTCATCACTCTCTCCTGTCGTGTTCGAACTGGGTAAGGCGGGCGCATGCTACCCGCGGGGCATCAAGTGGGGCATGACAATCGCAGTTCAAGACCACACCTCAGCATGGGCCACGTCGAACAAGCCTTGTCGGGCGCGCTGCGTGCGCAGCCGCTGCCTTTGCAAACGCTGCCATCCTTGCTGGTGGTGGGTGGCGGTGGCACGCTGGGCTCGGCGCTGTTGTCCGACGCTTTGGCAGCCGGTCGCTTTGAGCGTGTGTACGCCCTGGTGGCCGAGCCTTTGAAGTCGGCGCTGCGCGGCCTGCAAGCCCTGCCCGCGCAAGCGCTGTTAAACCCGGCACTGCTGCTGGCCTCCACGGCCCTCATCGTCTTTGAGCGCCCACGCCGCAGCAATGGCCGCGACGACGCTTTTGTACAGCCCAGCCCTGACCAGTTGCCCGCCCTGGCGCAAAGCCTTTTTGAGCGCAGCGTGGGCCGCTTGCTGGTCGTGTTGCCGCATGCA
>JANNEX010000384.1:0-2935 GCA_031379155.1 Rubrivivax sp. | reverse complement strand
TACCATGCGCCCATGAAGATCGCCGCCGTGCAGATGGTGTCCACCCCCGACTGGCCCAGCAACCGCGCCAGCGCCGCGCGCCTGATCGCCCAGGCTGCGGCGGCGGGCGCGGCGCTGGTGCTGTTGCCCGAATACTTCTGCATCATGGGCCGGCGCGACACCGACAAGCTGGCACTGGCCGAAGCGCCAGGCAAAGGCCCTATCCAGAGCTTTCTGGCCGACGCCGCGCGTGAGCACGGCTTGTGGCTGGTGGGCGGCACGCTGCCGGTGGCCACGCGCAACGCTGACCAGGCGCTGAACCGCTGCTGCGTCTTCAACCCCGAAGGCGTGCAGGCCGCGCACTACGACAAGATCCACCTCTTTGCCTTCAACAACGAGCGCGAAAGCTACGACGAAGGTCGCACGCTGATGGCCGGCACTGAGCCGGTGGCCGTGCAGGCAGCCCAGCTGCGCGTGGGCCTGTCGATCTGCTACGACCTGCGCTTTCCTGAGCTCTACCGCGCCCTCATGTCACCGCCCTGCGACGTGCTGTGTGTGCCCGCCGCCTTCACCCACACCACGGGGCAGGCGCACTGGGAATTGCTGCTGCGCGCGCGGGCCGTTGAAAACCAGTGTTACGTGCTGGCCGCCGCGCAAGGCGGCACGCACACCAATGGCCGGCGCACCTGGGGCCACAGCATGGTGGTGGGCCCTTGGGGCGAGGTAATGGACGTGCTGGACGAAGGTGAAGGCTTTGTCATCGCCGATGTCGACGCCGCGCGCTTGAGCGAAGTGCGCAGCCAGTTGCCGGCCTTGCGCCACCGCAGACTTTAGGCGTTATGCCGGCCAACCTGGCGCTCATCGCTGCGCTGCGTGAAGGCTTGGCGGCGGCGGCTGACCCGCCAGCCGCTGGCCCCATGCAGGCCTACATGAAATCGAGCCTGCCCTTCTTGGGCGTCGCCGCGCCACAGCGCAGGCGCGTGGTGGCCGCCGCCCTTGCACAGCACCCACTGGCGGATGCGCAGGTGCTCAAAGACACGCTGCTGCGGCTGTGGCGCCAGGCTCAACACCGAGAAGAACGCTATGCCGCGCTGGACCTGCTGCGCCCAGCCCGCCACGCACGCTGGATTGACGGAACTTGGTTGGCGCCGTTGCACGAACTGCTGATCAGCGGCCCTTGGTGGGACCACAACGACGAGATCTCGGGCCACGCCCTGGGCCTGGTGCTGCAACGCGACCCGGCGGGTGTGAAGCCAGTGCTGCGCCAGTGGGCGCGCGGCGACAAGCTGTGGCTGCGCCGCGCCGCCATGCTGTGCCAGCGCAGCTTGCGCGCTGACTTCGACGCCGTGCTGCTCTACGACTGCATCCTGCCTTCGCTGGGCAGCGACAGCATGGCACGCGAATTCTTCATCCGCAAGGGCATGGGCTGGGCGCTGCGCGAACGCTCTTATGCCGCGCCTGACGAGGTGCAAGCCTTCGTCGATGAGTACCGCGACAGGCTGTCACCGCTGACGCGGCGCGAGGCGCTCAAGGTCATCCACAAACGTGCCGCCGCCAGGGCGTAAATCCGTCAGCGGCTGGCCGAGGCTGCCGCAGCGGGCGGCGGCGCGAGCAGTGCGGCCGCAGGCGTCGAAGTCTGCGCACCCGGCGCAGGCACAGTGGCAGTTGCTGCGCCCTGCGGCGCGCTGACGCTGGTGGCGGCCGTCGGCTCTGGCGGCGCCATCAGCAGCAGCGAGCGCGCTTTGCGCGAAGCGTCCAGTTCCTTAACCAGCCCTTTGTCATCAAAGACCAAAAAGGCTTCTTCACCACCCGGCAGGTGGTAGAGCCAGTCGTTGCTTTCAAGCTTGCGTGTCGTCTCGGCGCGCGGCCGGCCAACGGCGATGAGCACCTGTTCCCGCGACATGCCGGGCATGACCCGTGCGGCCCGCACGGCGTCGCGCACGCTGGGCTCCATGGCGGCAATGGCGGGGCGCGGGTCGGCGGCCACCACCAGGCGGCCGACCATTTGCTGGATGGTTTCCTGCTGGCGCGAATACTCGTTGCCGATGCGCATCTTGCGGCCGTCAATCAGCGCACTGACTTCGTTGGCTGAATAGGCCAGCACCTTGATGCGCGCACCGGCCGGCACAAAGGGCAGATTGGGCCAGGGCGTCTCGCCTATCCAGGTGCCGTCGTAGCGCAGGTTGCAGCACAAGTACTGCGCACCTTCCATGGCCTTGAGCAGCTCGGCGTCCACGGGCGCCGCAATTTTGCTGCCCACCAGTTTGCCAGTAGCGCTGTCTTCCAACCACACCTCACGCCGGTAGTTGTCCAGATAGCCATTCACGCGGTAGCTGCGGTTGGGCTCAAGCTCTACTTCCACCGTGCCGCTGAATTCAGGGCTGCCGCCGCTGAACACGGCGCGAAAGATCGACTGAATGGGTGCCGCATTTTCTTGCGTGCCCATCAGTTTGAGCGTTACTTTGCCGGCCGGCACATCGCGGCTGACCCCCACGATACGCATGTCCCTGCCGCGCATGTAGCTGGCGCGCAGGCTGGCCCGCACGGCGTTGTCGCTGGTCTCCTGGCCGTTGACGGCCTGCAGCACAAAGAAGGTGCCGCCGGACGAGCCGCCACCTTCTGCCGTGTCGGCCACTGTGGCGGATTGGGCCCAGGCGGTGGCGTGGACTGCCAGCGCCAGGCAGCTTGCCACCAAGCCTTGGCGAACCATGGCGCTGCAGCCAAAGCCTGCTTGTCGAAAGAAAAACATCCGTGCTCTCCTGGAACGAAAAAGTGCAGTGGTCTTCAAGTATTGTCAGCGGCTGCCAAACATCATTCTCCTGGCCAGCCAGTTTTTTAGCGGCGGCAGCGCCTGCACGGCGGCCAGCCCCAGGCCGCGCGCGGCCGCAGCGCCGGGCAGCGTCCAGGTGAAGCTGCGGGCCAGGAAGTCGGTGGTGGCAATCATGGTCCAGCGGTC
>JANNEX010000633.1:0-4607 GCA_031379155.1 Rubrivivax sp. | reverse complement strand
ACCAGCAAAGAGATCGTGCAAATGGCGCGCGAAGCCGGCGCACGCAAGGTCTACATGGCCAGCGCCGCGCCGCCCGTGCGCCACCCCAATGTCTACGGCATCGACATGCCCACCAAGGAAGAACTGGTGGCGCATAACCGCAGCATTGAGGAGATTCGCGTCTTCATCGGCGCCGACCAACTCATCTACCAAGACGTGGACGCCATGAAGCGCGTGATCAGCGCGCTCAACCCCAAGATCAAGACCTTCGAGGCCAGTTGCTTTGATGGCCACTACATCACCGGCGACGTGAGCGACGCTGACTTTGCGACCATGCAAGCGCAGCGCCGCTTGCAGTTCGAAGAAGACGAAGAATCAAACCGCTCACGGCTGGCACTGCAAAGCGGCGAACGGTGATGAAAGAGCACGACACCGAAGCGGCGCGCATCGCACGCGCGCAGCTGCCAGAGGGTCTGCGGCCAGAGACGCTGGCCGTGCGTACGGCGCTGGCCCCCAGCCAGCATGGTGAAAATTCTGAAGGTCTGTTCCTGACCAGCGCCTTTGTGCACCCCGATGCGCAGACTTCGGCGCAGCGCTTCGCGGACATGCAGGACTTCACCTACGCGCGCACCAGCAACCCCACGGTGCGCAGCCTGGAGGCGCGCCTGGCCGCGATGGAAGGCGCTGAGGGCTGCGTGGCCACGTCCACCGGCATGAGCGCCATCTTGCTGCTCATCATGGGCTTGCTCAAGTCGGGCGACCATGTGGTGTGTTCGCGCTCGGTGTTTGGCTCCACGCTAAGCCTGTTCGCCAAAGAGTTTGGTAAGTTCGGCGTCGAGACCAGCTTTGTCTCGCAGACCGACATCGCCGAGTGGCGCGCTGCAATGCGTTCGAGCACACGATTGCTGTTTGCCGAGACGCCCACCAATCCGCTGACCGAGGTCTGCGACATCCGTGCGCTGGCCGACTTGGCGCACAACGCCGGCGCGCTGCTGACGGTCGACAACACGTTTTGCTCGCCAGCATTGCAGCGGCCATTGGCCCTGGGTGCTGACCTGGTGATGCACGCCGGCACCAAATACCTCGACGGCCAGGGCCGTGTGATGGCCGGCGCGCTGTGCGGGCCGAATCGGCTGATCGTGGATGTCTTCGGCCCCACGCTGCGCACCGCCGGCATGACGCTGGCGCCCTTCAATGCCTGGGTCGTGCTCAAGGGGCTGGAGACGCTGGCGCTGCGCATGAAAGCGCAGAGCGAGGCCACGCTGCACGTGGCGCGCTGGCTTGAGCGTCACCCTGCTGTGGGCCGCGTGTACTTCCCCGCACTGGCCTCGCACCCGCAGCATGCGCTGGCCATGGCGCAGCAGTCGGGCCTGGGCGGTGCGGTGGTGTCGTTTGACATGCGCGCGGGTACGCCCGGGCAGGCAAGGGCCGCAGCCTTCCACGTCATCGACAGCACACGCGTGCTCAGCATCGCCACCAACCTGGGCGACACCAAGTCCATCATCACGCACCCCGCCACCACCTCACACGGTCGCCTGAGCGAGGCGCAGCGCCAGGCCAGCGGCATCGGACAAGGGCTGATTCGGCTGGCTGTTGGGCTGGAGCACGTGGACGACATCACCGACGACCTGCAACGCGGCCTGGCCACCTTGACATGACTGTTCGCACCCGCATCGCCCCTTCACCCACCGGCTATTTGCACCTGGGCACGGCGCGCACCGCGCTGTATTCCTGGGCCTATGCACGCCACTTTGGTGGCCAGTTTGTGCTGCGCATTGAAGACACCGATGTGGCGCGCTCGACACAAGATTCAGTCGACCAGATCCTGAGCGCCATGCAGTGGCTGGGCTTGCAACACGACGAAGGCCCCGTGTTCCAGATGCAGCGCTTGGCGCGCTACCACGAGGTCGTTGAGCAGATGATCGCCGCAGGCACAGCCTACCGCTGCTACACCACACCTGAAGAGTTAGACGCCATGCGCGAAGCCCAGCGCGCGCGCGGCGAGAAGACGCTGTATGACAGGCGCTGGCGGCCAGAACCGGGCAAGACATTGCCGCCGCCGCCTGCCGATGTGAAAGCGGTGGTGCGCTTCGCCAATCCGGTCACTGGCGCCGTGAGCTGGGACGACCTGGTCAAGGGCCACATCACCATCCGCAACGAAGAGATTGACGACCTCATCATCCTGCGCCCGGCATCAGAAGACGCGCCTGGCGGCGCTTGGGGCGTGCCCACCTACAACTTTGCTGTGGTGGTGGACGACTGGGACATGGCCATCACGCATGTTTTTCGCGGCGACGACCACGTCAACAACACCCCGTGGCAAATCAACATCTTCAACGCACTGGGCGCACCGCTGCCGCTCTTTGGCCACTGCCCCATCATCCTGGGCGACGACGGCCACAAGCTCAGCAAACGGCGCGGCGCCGTCAGCGTCACGGCCTATCGCAACGCCGGCTACTTGCCCGAGGCCATGCTCAACTACCTGGCCCGCCTGGGCTGGAGCCACGGCGACGAAGAGCTCTTCAGTGCCGCGCAACTGGTGCAGTGGTTTGACGGCAGCCACCTGTCCAAGAGCCCTGCGCAATGGGACCCGGCCAAGCTGGCCTGGGTCAACGCGCACTACATCAAAACCGCCAGCGATGAGCGCTTGGCCGGCCTGGTGCAAGCGCAGCTAGCCTTGCGTGGCGTCAACACGGCCGACCTGGATTTGTTGGCACGCGCCAGTGCGCTGTTCAAAGACCGCTGCACCACGTTGCTTGAGCTGGCCGACTGGGCGCAGATGCTCTTTGTGCCCGCGCAGCCCAGCCAAACCGACATCGATCAGTTTGTCAGCGAAGCCGTCAAGCCCGCTCTGCGAACCCTGCATGGGCGCCTGAGCGTCATTCACTGGGACAAGGCCAACATCGCCAGCGCGATGAAGGAAACACTCACCCTGCACCAGATCAAGATGCCGCAGTTGGCCCCCGCTGTGCGCGTGCTGGTCTGCGGCCGCGCGCAGACACCGTCAGTCGATGCGGTGCTGGCGCTGTTCTCACTCCAGACCGTGCTGGAGCGGTTGCAGCAGCCCTGAGGATTCGTTTATACTCATAGGCTGGCTTGAACAGTGTTTGCTTTGGCGTACCACGGGGGTATAGCTCAGCTGGGAGAGCGCTTGCATGGCATGCAAGAGGTCAGCGGTTCGATCCCGCTTACCTCCACCATCACCAAAGCTGGCGCTGTTCAAGAGGTGAAGTGCATTGACCAAATCTGTCCCCTTCGTCTAGAGGCCTAGGACACCACCCTTTCACGGTGATTACAGGGGTTCGAATCCCCTAGGGGACGCCAAGTTTGACAAGTTGATTGAGGCACTTGGGCCGCGCAACAGCGCCGCCAAAGCCCCAAGGAGTGGTAGTTCAGTTGGTTAGAATACCGGCCTGTCACGCCGGGGGTCGCGGGTTCGAGCCCCGTCCACTCCGCCAATTTGCAAGCAAACACGGGCCTTCGCGGCCCGTGTTTCGTTTCTATCCACCAAAAAACATCCAAACGAAAGTTGCTTGGTGGATCAACCGTGAGCGGCTTGCCGTCCCCAGTGAGCTGACGCCGACGAGGCGACGACGCTCTCGCCCACCAGCGAGCAGGCGGCGGGTTTCTGCCAGCAGTGCGGCAGAAGCCAACCGCTTGATCGCTGGCCGACGCGAACCTCGTCGCCTCGTCGGCGTCAGCTCACTGGGGAGGGCAGGCCGCTCACGCTTGACAAGGGGAACAGCCAAACAGCCAAGCACAACACAGCCCTCTTGACTTAGGAGGGAGTCCTTGTAGAGGGTCCCTCGTCGTTTCGTGTGGAACCCAACACTCACAATCCTCAGTCGTCGTCGAGCGCGGTGGGCATGTGGGCAGGTTGCCTTTGAGCCTGTCCAGATGTCCACGGTGCGGCAGCCGAGAGACAAGCTGTGGGTGTTGGCATCGAAGCGCTGCTTACCAGTGCACTGGGTTTGCAGCCGCCCTGGGTGGTGGACGACCTCAAGCTCGACACGACCAAGCGACGCATCGATTTCGAGGTGCTCTGCAAGGGCGCACGGCTGAGCTGCCCGCAGTGCGGCGTGGCCGACCAACGCATTCACGACCGCCTGCGCCGTTCGTGGCGGCATCTGGACTTCTTCCAGTTCGAAGCCTGGGTCAACGCCGACGTGCCCCGCGTGGCCTGCGCTGGTTGCGGCAAGACCACTCCGCTCGGCGTGCCCTGGGCGCGCCAGGGCTCTGGCTTTGCGGCACTGTTCGAAGCCCTTGCGCTGGCGCTGTGCAGGGAGCTGCCCGTGCGCCAGGCGGCAGCGTTGCTGCGCTGCGCCGACAAGCAACTGTGGCGGCGCATCGAACACTACGTCACCCAGGCTCGCGCGCTGGACGATATGAGCACTGTGAAGATCGTGGGCATTGACGACACCAGCATGCACTGCGGGCAAAGCTACATCACCGTCGTACACGACCTCGATGCCAAGCGGCTGCTGTTCGGTGAGCGGCCTGGCGTCCCCCGTGATTTGACTGCGTCGATTCGACGACGCTCTCGCCGACCAGCGATTAGGCGGCGGGTTTCTGCCAGCGGTGCGGCAGCAGCTCTTCGATGCGGCTGTTGGGATGGCTGGGCAACCGCT
>JANNEX010000777.1:0-1934 GCA_031379155.1 Rubrivivax sp. | reverse complement strand
GGTCTGGCCATTGTTGGACACAGCGCCGACATCGGACCACGTGGGCGATGGGAAACTGCCCAAGGCATAACTCTGAAAATCATCCACCACCGCAGACGCACCCGCGCTGCTGACCGACAGAACCAGCGCTGCAGTTCCAAGTAGCCTGCAAGACTTCTTCATGGCCAGAGCTCCCAGATAGGTGAGTGCATCAGACTAGCACCGACCGCCACAGCGCGGTCCCCCCAGTCTCTGGGACCACGAAGCGGTGGTCAGCGGCTGGCCACCGATGGCCGCGTGTGGTCAGCGGCCACTTGGGTCATGGCCCAATCACCCTTGAGCTAGGCGAACCGCGTCGGCCCTGCGTCGGCCCGCGCGCTGCTCAAGTGCACTGGCCAGCCGCTGACGCCGGTGGTTCAATCGCCGTGTCACGACACTGAAAGATATCCATGGCCTACGTGATCGACAAACAAGCCACGCTCGACCTCGTGGGCCCCAGCGCCGAATACGAATTCGACGTCGCCGCGCACGCCTTCAGCCGCACCGTCTATGTCGCACGCGCCAAGAACGGTACGGTGCGCTTGCGGGCCTGGAAGCTGGAAAGCAGTGGCAGCTTCACACCCGTGGGCACCGAGCATGTGGTGGGCAGCGGTGGGCGCACACGCATCACCGTTTTTGACAACCACCGCATCGTGGTGGCCTGGCTGGACGCAAGCTCGGCGCTGCAAGTGCGCGGCTACACGGGCACGTCCAACGGCGGTTTGTTGGACGGCGGCGGCCAGACCGTCGAGACAACCATCACCCACTTCAACCTGGCCAGCGTGGGCGTCACCACGGGCGTGCCGCAGGGCGACCCCGGCAACGTCGTGTACTACGCCTACCGCCACTTCGCGCTGACCACGCTCAGCGCCAACGGCGGCTGGAAACTGGTGCTGGGCACGGTGCTGGATTCAGCCGACGTCTATCTGGGCCCAGTGGCCTTGGGCGGCCCCGGCGACAAGATCAGCCTGGCCTGCGCCAGGTTGAATGAAAACTTCAACGGCACCCATCCCCGCAAGGCCTTCACGCTGTGCCGCGACGCGGGGCAGATCAAGACACGCAGTTGGCGCATGGCCGGCGCGGGTGTGACATCGCTGGCCACGGCGGCCGAGAATAAAGCGCTGGGCATCGCCGCCGTGCACGGCATGTCGATTGCGCAGGGCAACGACATTTTCGCCAGCGTGGTCTGGCCCGGGGCGTCAAACGCGACATCGCGCTTGCAGGTCATCTCATTGGCAGTGGGCGGTGCGATGACGGTCTATGCCTCGGCCGAAATCACCCAGAACCCTGTGTTCGCACCACTGCAACACCACAGCAGTAACGCGGCCGTGGCTTACAGCACCAGCGACGGCAAACTGGCTGTCGCTGCCTGGCGCTTTGCCAAGCCCGGCAGCAGCGGCGCGGCGCGCACCGTGCTGGCTTCGAAGACCAGTGCCGAGCTGTTCACCCAGGTGCGGCTGACGACCTTGCTGCCGCCGGATGGCGACTACCCGGTCGCCTTGGTCACCTTGGGCCGGGTCGCGTCGGGCATGCTGCGGCTGGTGAGCTGGCGGCTCAAGAGCACGCTGGCCGCGCGTTTGCGCAAGCCTGCCAGCGGCTTGCGCAAAGGCAAAGCGTCGCCGAGCGCTTGACGGACTCAGGCGCGCCGCGCCGGTTTGGCCGGTGCAGCGCGTACAACGGGCGCCGCGGGGCGTTTTGCCACCAACTTGCGCGCGGCTTTGCGCTGCACCGCCGCTGCCGCCTTGGGCTTGAGGCCGGGTTTGGGTTTGGCCCTGGTCTTGGTGTTAGGTTCCAGCGCCGCCTCCAGTTCAGCCAAGGCATCGGCCGCATACACCGCCAGCTTTTGCATGCTGGGCAGCGAAGAGTGGCAGCCTGTAAAACCGAAGTTCATCATGCCGTTGTAGCTTTGGCAGGTG
>JANNEX010000774.1:0-2206 GCA_031379155.1 Rubrivivax sp. | reverse complement strand
GCCCCAGCGCGGCTGAGCGTGATGCCTTCAACAACAACCCCGGCGCGCTGCCCATTTGCAGCGCCACCGTGGACCATAACGCCTGCCGCACACCCACGCCGGTGCAAGCCGCTTCGTCGCTGTCGGGCAGCGTCTGGTACGACGTGGGTAGCAATGCTCGCTTGCTGGACAACGGCGACCGACGCCTGCCTAACTGGCGAGTGGAGGTGGTTGACACAACCACTGGCAACGTCGTGGCCAGCGCCACCACGGGCAGCGACGGCAGCTACCGCGTGAGCGGGCTCATGCCAGGCATGCCGCTGGCGGTGCGCTTTCGCGACCCGGCTTCAGGCGTCGTCTACGGCTACCCCGTCAACGGCGACACCGCACCCGGCTCCAGCGGCGCCACCTGCACACCGGGCGCCACGCTGGGCACCGTCAGCTCTTGTGTGGGCAGCGGCGCCAACCCGGCACTGACCGTGGTGCTCGCCCCGGGCCAAGACCTGCCGCAGCAAAGCCTGCCGGTGGACCCCAGCGGTGTGGTCTATGACTCTGGCCTGCGCCAGCCGGTGCCAGGCTCCATCGTTACCTTGCAACCGGTGGGCGTGTGCGCCGCCTGGAACCCGGCCACGGGCCTGGTGGGCGCCGGCCTGGGTGGCTACAACATCAACGGCAACCAAGTCTCGATGACGGTGGGCAGCGAAGGCTTCTACCAGTTCCTGTTTGCACCGGCCGCGCCAGCCAGTTGCACCTGGCGGCTGGCGGTCACGCCGCCCGCGGGCTACACCTTTCAGTCCACGGCCATCACCCCGGCCAGCGGCCCGCTGGTGCCTCCAGGCGCGGCAGGCTCGGTCTTCAACGTGCAACCGCAAGCCACGCCGCCGACGGGCGCCATTGGTGCGGCCACCACCTATTTCTTGAGCTTCACCACGGGCAGTGCGGGTGCCAACATCATCCACAACCACATCCCGCTCGACCCCTTCCCGCCCACGGCGATTTCACTGACGAAGACCGGCGACAAGTCGGCCGCCGAGGTGGGCGACAGCATCCGCTACAGCATCACGGTGGCCGTCACGGCCGGCCCGCGCCCGCGCCAAACCACGGTGGTGGACCGCTTGCCCGCAGGCTTCACCTACATACGCGGCACGGCCATGGTGGGCGACGTGCCGATAGCCGATCCCACATCCACAAGCCCAGGAAACCTGGGCCCCACGCTGGCCTTCAACCTAGGCCCCATGTCCGCCAGCAACCAGCTCGTGCTGCGCTACCGCGTGCGTGTCGGCGTGGGCGCCATGCAGGGCGACGGCATCAACCGCGCGCGGGGCCATGCTTGCGGCGCTCCTGCCGGTTGCGTGGATGCAGCCTTCACGCCCTTGGCTGGCAGCCTGCCCACCAACGAAGGCGCCTTCCGCGTGCGCGTGGGTGGCGGTGTCTTCACGACCGACGCCTGCGTGCTGGGCAAGATCTATGTCGACTGCAACAACAACCACCTGCAAGACCCTGAAGAGCTGGGCATCCCCGGCGTGCGCCTATTCATGCAAGACGGCACCACGCTGGTCAGCGACAGCGAAGGCAAGTACAGCGTGTGCGGCGTGACGCCCAAGAGCGCCGTGCTCAAGGTCGACCCCATCACGCTGCCACGCGGTTCGCGCCTAACCACATCCAGCAACCGCAACCTGGGTGATGCTGGCAGCCTGTGGCTGGACCTGAAAAACGGTGAGCTGCACCGCGCTGACTTCATCGAAGGCAGTTGCAGCAACACCGTGCTGGAACAGGTCAAAGCGCGCCGCGCGCAAGGCGAAGTGCGTGCGCCTGAGACCGAGAAGAAGGGTGGCCCGGCCTTGCGCTTTGACAGCAAGGCGCATGGCCAGAACACCGTCACTTCACCGCAACAGGGCACTGACGGCGCCAACCAAAAAGCACCCAAGGTGCGTGCGCCCCTGTCGCCGCCGATTGGCAAGGCCAAGGACGAAAGCAACGTGCCTGCGACTGAATTGCCGCTGAACCGGCCGCCGCCCCAGGGCAGAGACAGCGGCACTGCGCCCGATTCAGCAGGGGGTGCGAAATGAAGCGCGCCTTCTACACCCTGACGCTGGTGGCCCTGGCCGCCCAGGCCCAGACCCAGCCACCGTCAGGTTCACCCAGCGACGTGCGCTACACGGCACCCAGTGCCGGCGAGACCACGCTCTACCCCCGCGCTGGCGCGCAAGACGCCAAGCCTTTGCTG
>JANNEX010000739.1:0-18506 GCA_031379155.1 Rubrivivax sp. | reverse complement strand
AATGCCGGTGTGTTTGGCGAACGACGAACCCAGCGTGATGATGAGGTCAGCCTCGTTCATGAACCAACTGGCGATGGGCGTGCCCGAACGGCCCAGCACGCCGCCGGCATGCGGGTGGGCGTCGGCAATCAGCCCCTTGCCTTTGAAGGTGGTGACCACTGTGGCGCCGATTTTTTCGGCCAGTGCGATGACGGCCGCACGCGCCGCGACCGCGCCGTGCCCAATGACGATCAGCGGCCGCTTGGCAGCATTGATCATGGCCGCCGCACGCGCCAAGTCGTCTTCGGCCGGCACCACCACCGCGCCGCCAAGCCGCCCCGTGGGCGAGCCCGCCTTGGCGCTGCTGGGCAAGGTCTGCACGTTGTCGGGAAAAATCAAATGCGCGACGTCACGCTCAACGATGGCCGCCTTGCACGCCAGCGACATCAACTCGGCGTGGTTGGAGCTGGGCAGCACCAGTTGCGAAAACTTGGCGACTGAGTGGAAGGCTGCCGACAAGTCGATGTCTTGAAATGCGCCGGGGCCAAAGACCTGTGTCTGCACCTGGCCGGTGAGCGCCAGCACGGGCGCACGGTCGACCTTGGCGTCCCACAGCCCCGTCAGCAAGTTGGTGGCGCCGGGCCCGGCAATGGTCAAGCATGCCGCAGGCCTGCCAGTGAGCTTGCCGTAGGCCGAAGCGGCAAAAGAAGCCGCGCCTTCGTGACGCACGCCGATGAAGCTCATGTCGCCTTGCACGGTGCACCGGCGAATGGCGTCAGCCAGGCCCAGGTTGGAATGGCCGACCATGCCAAAGACATGCCTAACGCCCCAATTGACCAGGGTCTGGGCCATCACGTCGGTGACCGTGTTTTCGTGCGCGGGCTCGGGCTCAAGACCCACAAAGACAGCGCCATCGCGGATCTCCAACGGGTACAGCTGCTGGCCGCTGTCTTCGTGGCCACCGGGCGGTTTGCCGCTCAGCGGGTCAAAGTCCCAGCCGTGCCAGGGGCAGCGTATCCAGCACTGGCCATCCGCGCCTTTTTCAATCGAGCCTTCACCCAGCGGCCCACCCTGGTGTGGGCAGCGGTTGTCCATGGCGGCCCACTGGCCCTGGAAGTGGGACAGACACAGGGATCGGCTGCCCGGCGTCACCGTCTTGACACGGCCTTCGGGCAGGTCACCCACCTGCGCGACTTGAAACCATTGCAGCGCGGGCTTGTTCATGAGACATCGCCTGAAAAGACGCCTCCGTAAGCCACGCCAGCCAGGTGATTCATTTCGCGCTTCCAGGTCGTCAAGTCGTCCAGCGTGAACTGCGACAAATGTTCATGCCCGCAGGCCCGCGCCATGACTTGCATCAGCTGCACTGAAGCATCGAAAAAGTTGGCCAACTGCCGAGCCGATTTGTCCACCGCCAGGCGCGCCACCAGATGCGGCTTTTGCGTCGCAATGCCCACGGGACAGTTGTTGGTGTGGCAGGCGCGCATGGCAATGCAACCTATGGCTTGCAGCGCGGCGTTGGACAGTGCAATGACGTCAGCACCCAGGGCCAGCGCCTTGATGAAGTCAGCCGGCGTGCGCAGGCCGCCGGTGATGATGAGCGTGATGTCGCGTTGTTCACAGCGGTCCAGATGCCGCCGTGCGCGCGCCAGCGCAGGAATGGTCGGCACCGATATGTGGTCGCGAAAGAGCACGGGCGCGGCACCCGTGGCGCCGCCGCGGCCGTCCAGGATGATGTAGTCGACGCCGACCTCTAACGCCGCGTCAATGTCCTTTTCAATGTGCTGGGCCGAGAGTTTGTAGCCCACCGGAGTGCCGCCCGTGCGCTGGCGCCCATCGGCCAGCAAAGCACCGCGGTGCAGGCAGCGGCCATAGAGCACCGACACGGCGGCGTCAAAGCGCACCACCACCAGGTCCACACCCGCCACCAAGGCATACGCTGGTTGACGGTCAGGCAAGGCGTTGAAATTGGCGACGGATGTTTTTTTCATGCCTTGTCCCCTGTTGATGAATCAAGCGCGGTTGGGCGGCGGTGCAATGCTGGCCACCAGGGTCGACAGCCCGTCGGCATAGATGCGGCGCAGCTCCATCCAGTAGGGGTCGTCCTTTTGCAGCACGGCAAAGTTGCGTGACGAAAAACTGTCGCTGGCATAGCGCAGCAAGTCGATGGGCGCGTCCACCGACAGGTTGCTGCGCATGGTGGCATCGAAGCTCAGCAGCGACAGCTTGGCGGCTTCGTCCAGCGTGCTGGCATCCGTCAGCGCGCGGTCCAAGATGGGCTTGCCGTATTTGGTTTCGCCCAGCTGCAAAAAGCGCGAACGGTCGGACGCCTCAACAAAGTTGCCGGCCGAGTAGATGTGGAACAGGCGCGGTGGCTCGCCCGCTAACTGGCCGCCGACCAGGAAGGTGCCGTTGGGGTCGCCAAAGGGCTGCACAAAACTGCCGTCGCGCGCCACCACTTCGCGCAGCTTGCCGCCCACCATCATGGCGACGTCAAACATGCTGCGCGCGGTGTGGATGTCGTGGCCAAACTGGCCCGTGCCTGCGGCCTCGCGCAGGGCCGTCACCACCGCTTGGGTGGTGGCCAGGTTGCCGGCCGACAGCACGACGATGACACGCTGCCCAGGCACTTCAAAGAGCGCCAGCTTCTTGACCAGCGCCACCTGGTCAACCCCGGCGTTGGAGCGTGAGTCAGAGGCCATCACCAAGCCGGTGGGCAACAGGATTCCAAGACAGTAGGTCATTCGTCACTCCACAATCAGCCAGGCATTGACCAAGGCACCAATCTAGGCACAGACCCGCCCTTGCGGCGGCGTGCCCACAGCAGTCGAAGCCGCGCCACCGGCATTACAGGAGACCGCAGGCCATGACCGAAAACCTCGATCTTGCCGCCATCTTGGCTGGCGTGCACGAAGACATTCAACCGCACTTTGGCAGTGGCAAGGTGGCCGACTACATCCCAGCCCTGGCGCGTGTCGATGCGCGGCAGTTTGGCCTGGCCGTCACACTGAGCGACGGCCAAACGGCAGCGGTGGGCGACAGCCTGGTGCCGTTTTCCATTCAGAGCATTTCCAAGGTCTTCACGCTGACGCTGGCGCTGTGCCGCGTGGGTGAGACGCTGTGGCGCCACGTGGGGCGCGAGCCCTCAGGTTCGCCCTTCAATTCCATCGTGCAGCTAGAGCGCGAAAAAGGCATACCGCGCAACCCGCTGATCAACGCTGGCGCGCTGGTCGTCACCGACGCCATCTTGGCCAATCGCGCACCACAAGTGGCGGTGGCCGAGATCTTGCACTTCCTGCGTGAACTGGCCGACGACGCCAGCATCACGGTCGATCGCGAAGTGGCGCAGTCAGAAGCCGACACGGGTTTTCGCAACGCCAGCCTGGCCAACTTCATCCGCGCTTTTGGCAACATCAAGCACCCCGTGTCCGACGTGCTGGAGACCTATTTCAACCAGTGCGCGCTGCGCATGAACTGCGCGCAGCTGTCGCGCGCTGGCCTGTTCCTGGCGCACGGCGGTGTCGACCCGTTGACGGGCCACCGCGTGGTGGACGCGCAGGCCACGCGCCGCATCAACGCCATCATGATGACCTGCGGCCACTACGACGCGTCGGGCGACTTTGCCTTTCGGGTGGGCCTGCCAGGCAAGAGCGGCGTGGGCGGTGGCATTTTGGCCATTGCACCGCGCCGGGCGTCAGTGGCGGTGTGGTCGCCGGGGCTGAACAGCGCCGGCAATTCGCTGGTGGGCGCGCTGGCGCTGGAAAGCCTGGCGCGGCGCACGGGGTGGTCGGTGTTCTGAGCCTTCGGATTTCAGCCGCGCATCAGCTCACCACCGACTGCTGCGCAATGCCCGCGTCCACCAGCACGTGTTGCCCCGTCATGCCGTCGCTGTCATCGGCAGCCAAAAACAGCGTGGTGCGTGCCACGTGGCCGGGGTCTAGCCTGATCTTCAGGCACTGTGCGTCGAGGAATTCTTTGTCAGCGGCGGGGTCGCGGTGCAGCGTGGTTTGGCGCTCGGTGACGATGGCGCCGGGCACCAGCGCGTTGACGCGGATGCGGCGTGCACCCAGCTCGCGCGCCAGTGTGCGGGTCAATCCCAGGATGCCGGCCTTGGCCGTCGTGTAGCCCACCAGGTTGGGCCGCCCGCGCATCCAGCTGACCGAGCCCATGTTGATGACGCTGCCACCACCGGCTTGCGCCATGGCCTGTGCCACCGCTTGGATGGCGAAGAAGTAGTGCTTGAGGTTGAGCGCGATGCGGTCGTCCCAGAATTCTGACGTCACCTCTTCCATGGTGTGGCGGTCGTCGCGGCCGGCGTTGTTGACGAGCACACGCACGGGGCCGCATTCGGCTTGCAGACGCGCAAACATGGCTTGGTAAGCCGCCACATCACGCACATCGCAGGCCGCGTACCAGGGCTTGGTGTGGCCGGCAGCGACCACTTCGTCTATCAGTGCATTTCCACCGTTAGGCTTGGTGCCACAGAAGGCCACCTGCGCGTCTTGCGCGGCAAAGGCGCGCACCAGTTCGGCGCCGATGCCTGAGCTGCCGCCAGAGATGAATACCAGGCGGCCGCGCAAAGACGGGTAGCTGGCATAGACGCCGGTGCTGCTTGTTGATTCGCTCATCTCACCACCCCGCCGGCAGCACTTCGCTCATGGCCACGACGCGGCGCTCGGCAATGCTTTTGTGCGCCGCCAGGCCAGTGGCCACGGCGCGCAGACCTTCTTCGAGCGTGATCTCGGGTGGTGTGCCACCACGGACGGCTGCCGCAAAACGCTGATGCTCGATGTACGAAGCGCCAAAGTGCTGGCCGGCGTACTTGATGTTGGTGTCCCAGACACGGCGTGTGGCCACGCCTTTGCCGGTGCCTGAGGGCTGGCCCCAGGCCTCGCGCCGGCCCCAGTCTTCGCGCCGGCCGTGGCGCAGCGTCAGCGATGGCAACAGCGATTCGATCTTGCCTTCATCGCCCACCACCACCAGGTGTTCGTTGTCGACCGAGTTCTCGGCAAACATGCACAGGTCAAGCAGCGCCCGCGCGCCGCTGGGGTATTCAACGATGACAAACGCGCTGTCCAAAATGTCGGGTGCACGTGGGCCATCGGGCCCGGCATAACGTTCGTCTTTGTGGTTCACGCGCTGCCCGCCAGAGCCAAACACAGCCAGCGGTTTTTCACGCAGCACAAGGTCCATCAAGTTGAAGTAGTGACAGCACTTCTCCACCAGCGTGCCGCCAGTGTTGGCGTTGAAGCGGTTCCAGTCGTCCACTTTGGGATAGAAGGGCTCGCGGTGTTCACGCACCGAGACTTGCTGCACACGCCCCACGCCACCTTCGTGCACGATGCGAATGGCCTCGGCCACTGGCGGCATGTAGCGGTATTCCTGGGCCACCCAGACAATGCCTTTGGGTTTGCGGCGTTCAAGTTCGATCAGCTCAAGCCCGTCTTCGATGCGTGTGACCAAGGGCTTTTCCACCAGCACGTGCAGCGAAGTGGCCAGTGCCTCACGCATGATGGCCGCATGCGTGAAGTTGGGCGTGGCAATCACCACCGCGTCGCACAGCGCAGTCTTGCCGCCGGCACCGTTGGCGGCGGCCAGCAATTCGCTGGGCGACTCAAAGACCTGCACCGGGTGGTCTTCCAACAGCGCCAGCGCTGCGTCGCGGCTGTCGCTGTGGGGGTCGGCAATGGCGGTCACGCGCGCGCCGGGCAGCGCGCGCAGATTTTCAATGTGCTCGCGGCCCATGCTGCCGCAACCGATGATGCCGTAACGGACTACCGAGGTCGCCACGCGACACCCTCCTTCATGGTTGACCTTATTGATGCCATGCGTTCAAAACACGTGCGACATGCCTGCGGTCAGGCCGCGCATGTTCTTGCCCGCCGCCGCCGGTGCAATGCCCACCAGCGTGTTGGCCGAGTTGGCCTGATTGCTGACGCTGGCCAAAGCCGCGTAGATGTCGGTGCGGCGTGACAGCGCGTAGTGGTAGCCAATGCCAAAGCCCTTGCTGTCGCAATTGGCGCAACCACTGCCCACCGACTTGTTGGCCAGGTTGGCCCACACCATGTGCTGGCCGGCACGGAAGGACACGCCCAGCATGAAGTCATGGCCCTTGAGCGCGGTGCCGGCGGAATCAAAACTCCAGGGGTGCACGTTGCCCCAGATGTTCACCGAACTGGTAATGCCGTACATGCCGGTGATGGCGGTCTCTTTGACCTTTTGCACACCAGCGCCATTGGCCGGCACCCGCCCTTCCTTGCTGTTGATGCCAACACCCAGGTAGAGCGAGCCTGAGCGGTACTCGGCATTGCCGCCGTAGATCTTGGCCGCGCCATTCGTGTAGCCCTCGGGCGCGCCCACAGCGGCGGTCAGCGTCAGGCCACCGGCGATGCTGGGCGTCTTGTAGATGACCAGGTTGTCTTCAAAGGCCGAAGTAATGCCCAGCGCGTAAATGCCGCCGCCAATGCTGTCCAGCGTGCCTGCCGTTTTGATGGGCGACGCCGCCGTGGTCACACGCGCGAAGTTGCTGCGCTGCACGGACTGCGTGGCGCTGTAGCCGTGCAGCCGGTGCGGGCCGCCTTCGTCACCAAACAGCAAGGGCCAGAAGATAGGCACGTACTGGCGCCCGGCAGACAGCGATCCCCAGCTGGCACCAGACAGGCCGACAAAGCTGCCGCGGTTCCAGAACTTGGCCGCCACGTTGCCGGTGTCGGCTGAAAAACCATGCTCGAGATGGAAGTAAGCCAGCATGCCGCCACCCAGGTCTTCAGTGCCACGAATGACCAGGCGCGACGCGGTGTAGGTGCCGCTGTCGGCACGCTTGAAGGTGTCGACGCCGTTGTCAATTTGCTGCACGCCCATGTCGATGCGGCCGGTGATGACCACCGTACCTTGGGCAGCCGCCGCCAAGGGCAAAACACCGACCAGTGCGGCCAGGGTCAAGCGATGCAAACGGGGGGACTGGGGGGACTGGGGGGACTGTCTCTTCATCATCTTCATTCTCCTCTTGGGGTGGGGGATGGTTCAAGCGTGGATTCAAGCGTGGATTCAAGCGTATTTTTGCAGGCGCGGCTCGCGCCCTAGCCTTTCAAACCGCCTTGGGTGAGCCCGCCAACGACGCGCTCTTGGAATATGGCAATCAGCACCGCAATGGGTACGATGGCCACAATCAGGGCGGCCGAGATAATCGGCCACGGAAAAGTGAACTCGCCTTGGTACAGCGATATGCCCACCGGCAGTGTGCGCATGGACGGGTTGGAGTTCAAGCTCAGGGCCAGCAAAAACTCGTCCCAGGAATTGACGAAGGCCAGGATGCCGGCCGTGAACACGCCGGGCGCAGCCAGTGGCACTACCACTTTCCACAAGGCGCCCAGGCGTGTGCAGCCGTCGATCATGGCGGCGTTTTCCAGGTCACGCGGAATGCTCTGGAAAAAGCTTACCAACACCAGCGTGCACACCGGCAGGTTGAGCACCGTATAGGGCAGCAACAGCGCCACGTAGGTGTTGAGCAGGCCCAGCGCGCGCATGGTCTCAAAGATCGGCACCAAGAGCGTCACCAGCGGGAACATGCTGGAGGCCACGATGCAGGTCAGGATGAGCTGGCGCCGCCGCAGGTTGAGCCGCGCAATGGCGTAGGCCGCAAAGGCCGAGACCACCAGCGACACCACGGTCGCGCCCACCGACACGAGCAAACTGTTGCCCATGTATTTGAGCAGCGGCTGGTCAGTAAAGGCCTGCACGTAGTTGGCAAAGGTGCCGTTGTGCGGCCAGTAGGTGATGGGCTTGCGCACCAACTCGGCTTCGGTCTTGAGCGAGGTGAGCAAGATCCACACGGCAGGAAAAAAGCCGTTGAAGACCACCAGCACGGCGGCCAACAAGCGCAGGGCGCGGCCTTCGAGGAGTTTGGAAAAGTCCATGGATAAATTCCTTGGCTGACTCAGGCGTTGCGACCAATTCGCTGGATGTAGAAACCGGTGACGAACAGCGACAGCACAAACATGCACACCGCCAATGTCGAGCCGTAGCCCACGTCCAGGTAGTCGATGGTGGTGGCATGGATCAGCATCGACAGCGTCTGTGTCGCGTCACCCGGGCCGCCCTTGGTCATGGTGTAGGGAATGTCGAAGGTCTGCAGCGCGGTGATGGTGCGAAAGATCAGCGCCACGATGATGCTGGGCATGAGCATCGGAATCGTGATCTGCCAGAACTGCTGCCACTTGCTGGCGCCGTCCACCTCGGCCGCTTCGTAGAGTGAGCGCGGAATCATCTGCAAGCCTGCCAACAAGATCAGGGCCATGAAAGAGCTGGTCTTCCAGATGATGGTGGCGCAGATGGCGGTGAAGGCCCAGTTCGGCCGCAGCAGCCACATCGTGGGCTCTGACTGCAAACCCGCGCGCATCATCACATCGTTGACGACACCGTATTCGGTGTGGAAGAACCACGCAAAGATGAGGCCGGCAAAGGCCAGTGGCAGCGCCCAGGGCAGCAGCAGCGCCAGGCGCACCGGCCACTTGTGCTTGAACGGCAGGTTGGCCAGCATGGCCAGGCCCAGGCCCGCCACCAACGCACCTGGCACCGTGATGGCGGTGATGAGCACGGTGTTCCAGGTGGCGTTCCAGAACGACTTGTCCTCAAAGGCCAGCAGGTAGTTCTCAAAACCGACGAACTTGGCGCCTGCGCCGCCCGACAGGCGCAGGTCGAAGAAGCTGTTCCAGATCAGTTTGCCTATCGGGTAGACGACGATCAGCGCCAGCAGAATGAAAGCGGGCGCCAACAGCATCACCGCCAGGGTTTTGTCGTTGGGATCTTTGAAACGGTTCATGGACACCCCTTGAGGGATTGAGTTCGGGCTGCGTCCTGCTCAGCGCATCAAGCGGCGCAAGCGGCTTTCAATTTCGCTCACACCTTCGTCTGCGGTTTTGGTGCGCGCCAGCACCGCACTGGTGGTGGTGCGGATGATGTCGCTGACCTGGCCGTAGTCTTTGGAAATGGGGCGGCTGCGCCCGGCAATGACCACCGGCGCGGCGTCCTTGAACCAAGGCACGGTCTTGACCACCTCGGCGTCGGTGTAGACCGACGCGTAGGTTGGAAGCAGCGAGCCCTCGACGGCCAGGAATTTGCTGGCCGCCGGCAGGGCCATGTACTTGATGAGCTTGGCCGCTTCAGCTTTGTTGCGGCTGAAGGCGCTCATGGCCCACTGCCAGCCGCCCGTGCAGGTGGCACTCTTGCCACCGGCCATGGCCGGCAGCGGCATCACGCCCACCTTGCCTTTGACCTGCGAGTCGGGGTCGTCCTTGAAGCGGTCCCAGGCAAAGCCCCAGTTGATGGCAAAGACCACCTGGCCGGCCTTGAATTCATTTACCGTGTCGGGCGTCTTCACCTCGGCCACGTTTTTCTTGATGACACCTTGGTCGACCATGCTCAGCCACTGCTGCAAGCCACGCGCCGCTGCCGCCTTGTCCAGCGTCATGTGCCCGCTGGCGTCGTTGAAGTCCTTGCCTTGGCTCCAGTAAGGCAGCAAGAAGGTGCACACCGCGCCTTCAATAGGCGCACCCTGGATCGACAAGCCTTGCAGGTTGGCATTGCCTTCTGCGGCCTGGATCTTCTTGGCTGCGGCAGCCAATTCGTCCCAGGTCTTGGGCTCGGCAATCTTGTATTTTTCCAGCAGGTCGCGCCGGTAGTACATGAACATCGAATCGGCAAAAGCCGGCATCGCCGCCAGCTTGCCGTCAATCACGTTGGCACTGGCGTACACGGGCAAGAAAGGCTTGAGCACCGTGGCCGGGTCACCAATCAGCGTGTTCAAAGGCTCCAGCCAACCCGCGCCGAAGTATTGAGCCGGATTCACGATGTCGATCATGAAGACATCAATCGCCGGGTCTTTGGCGTTGAGCACGGTGCTCAGGTACTGGCGCTGCAATTCGCTGGTCGCACCACCGGTTTCAATGTCGATCTTGACGCCGGGGTTGGCGGCTTGGTACTGGTCAAAGAGTTTGCGCATCAGGTCGGGGCGCTGGTTGGCGCCGCCTGAAAAGACACGCAGCGTGGTGCTTGGCTGCGCCCAGGCGGGCAGCGTGGTGAGTGCGCCAAGGGCGCTGACGAGGACGCCAATGAGTGCGGCGGCGAGGGGCGTGCGACGGTTCATGGTGCGGGTCTCCTTGCGTGGGATTGGTGCAGTGGGCGTGGGTTTTTCAATGCGACAGCGCCGCGCCTGATGCGGTATCAAACAAATGCAGGTGGCGCGGGTTCATGTGCACGGCCATGCGAGTGCCGGGCCGTTCGTGGAAGTCGGCGCCACAGCGCGCCACCATCTCGGCCGCGCCAATCTTGAAGGTGACCAGGGTCTCGCTGCCCAGGGGTTCGAGCAGTGAGACTTCGGCGTTCACCGTCATGTCGTCGGCAGCGGCGCTGGCCAGGCGGATGTTCTCGGGCCGGATGCCGAACTTCAGGCCGCCTGAGCCACCCACGGCGCGTGCGCGCTCGGCCATCGCGGTGGGGATGCTGATGCGCGTTCCGCCCAAATCCGCTGCGCCGTCAATCACCGTGCAGTTGGCCAGGTTCATGGCCGGCGCACCGGTGAAGCCGGCCACGAACAGGGCCGCCGGCCGGTTGTAGATGGTCTCTGGCGTGTCGTACTGCATGCGGTGCCCGGCTTGCAGCACGGCAATGCGGTCGGCCAGCGTCATGGCTTCCACCTGGTCGTGCGTGACGTAGATGATGGTGGCCTTCAGGCGTTGGTGCAGGCGTTTGATTTCGGTGCGCATTTCGCCACGCAGTTGCGCGTCCAGGTTGGACAGCGGCTCGTCGAAGAGAAAGACCTTGGGCTGGCGCACGATGGCGCGGCCAATGGCCACGCGTTGGCGCTGCCCGCCCGACAGTGCGGCCGGCCGGCGCTCCAGCATGTGGTCAATGCGCAGCAGCTTGGCGGCGTCCATGACGCGGCGTTTGATCTCGGCTTCATCGGTGCCGCGCAAGCGCAAGCCAAAGGCCATGTTGTCGTACAGACTCTTGTGCGGGTACAGCGCGTAGTCCTGGAACACCATGGCGATGTCGCGGCTGCGCGGCGGCAAGTCGTTGACCACCTTGCCGTCGATGGAGACGGTGCCACCGCTGATGGTTTCCAGCCCCGCAATCATGCGCAGCAAGGTGCTTTTGCCGCAGCCGCTGGGGCCCACGAAGACGACAAACTCGCCGTCGCGGATGTCGAGGTCAATGCTGTGGATGACGGTGTGCTTGCCGTCATAGCTTTTGTTGACCTGGTTGAGACTGACTGCGGCCATGGCGGTGTCCTTGGTGCGGCTGTGACGTGGAGGGAGTGGAGTCCGGGCTTGTTCAGTAAGCGCCTTGCGGCGGCGCAGGCGCATCGGTGCGTGTGCCTTCGGCCAGCGTGTGCACTTGCACTGCGCCATCACTGTGGCGCAGTGCTTGCGCAGCGGCTTGTGCGGCGCGCATCAGCAGGCCCAGGTCGCTGGCCACGGCCACGTAGTCGTAGCCAGCGGCGCGGTAACGTGTCACCACCTCAGGCGTGCCGCCCACCGTGCCTATGGGTATGCCCAGGGCGCGTGCGCGCCGCGCCGCGTCGGTCATCAAGTTCATCACCTCGGGGTGGGTGAGTTGGCCAACGTGGCCCATGCTGCCCGACAAGTCGCCGGGGCCGACAAAGAGCGCGTCCACGCCAGGCACGGCGGCAATGGCTTCGAGCTGTGCGATGGCCGCTGGCGTTTCCAGTTGCACCACCACGCCGACGGTTTTGTTGGCGGTCTTGAAGAAGTCGGGCACGGTGCCAAAGCGCGACGCGCGGCCCATGCCGGCCATGCCGCGCACGCCTTCTGGCGCGTAGCGTGTGGAGGCCACGGCACGGGCTGCTTCTTCGGCGTTTTGAATGAAGGGGAACAGCAGTGTTTCTGCGCCCGCGTCCAGCACGCGCTTGACGGTGACCGCGTCGTTCCAGGGCACGCGCACCACCGGCACCATCTTGGTATTGCCCACGGCTTGCAGCATGTGCACCAGCGTCATCAGGTCCAGCGGCGTGTGTTCCATGTCCAGCACGCCCCAGTCAAAGCCGGCGTGGCCTATGGCCTCGGCCACGATGGGGCTGGCCGACATGACCCAGGTGCCCACGGGTGTGGCAGAACCGCGGGCGCGCAGCAATTGGCGAAAGGCGTTCATGGCGGTGTCCTTGTTCAGTAGATGGCTGGCTCGGGGGTGTGCGCCGTGCCAGCCAAGAAGTCAAGATCGCAACCTTCGTGGGCCTGCGTCACGTGGGCCTGGTACAGGCGTGTCCAGCCGCGCTCAAAGGGCTGCGCTGGCGCCACCCAGGCTTGGCGGCGACGCGCCATTTCTTCGGCGCTGACATGCAGCTCGAGCCGGCGCTGTTCAAGGTCGAGCTCAATCATGTCGCCATTGCGCACGCAGGCCAGCGGGCCGCCCACCGCGCTTTCTGGGCTGACGTGCAGCACGCAGGTGCCGTAGTGGGTGCCGCTCATGCGCGCATCGCTGATGCGCAGCATGTCGCGCACGCCCGCAGCCAGCAGTTTTTTGGGAATAGGCAGGTTGCCCCACTCGGGCATGCCGGGCGCGCCCACGGGGCCGGCATTGCGCAGCACGAGCACGCTGTTTTCGTCGCAGTCCAAGTTCTCGTCGGCCATGGCGGCCAGCATTTGCGGCTGGCTGTCAAAGACCAGCGCGCGGCCACGGTGTTGCATCAGCTTGGGCGTGGCCGCGCTGGGCTTGATGACCGCGCCGTGGGGTGCCAGGTTGCCGCGCAACACGGCCAACGCGGGCGCGCTGCTCACAGGATTGTCGAGCGCTCGGATGACTTCGGCGTCGATGACTTCGGCACGCTCAACCTGCACACGCAGGGGCTCGCCGCTGCTCGTCATCTCGTCCAGCAGCAGGTGCTGTTGGATGCGTTGCATCAGCGCCGGCAGGCCACCGGCGTAGTAGAAGTCTTCCATCAGGCCGTCACCGCTGGGGAAGAGGTTGGCCAGCACCGGCACGCGCCGGCCCATGGCGTCCAGGTCGTCCAGCGTCAGTTCAACCCCGGCGCGGCGCGCCATGGCGATGATGTGCACGGCGGCATTCGTGCTGCCGCCCAGCGCCATCTGCACCGCAGCGGCGTTCAGGAATGAACCGCGTGTGAGGATCTTGTTTGGCGTCAGGTCAGCCCAGATCATCTGCACGATGCGCTGGCCACAATCGGCGGCCATGCGCGGGTGTGCGGCGTCCATGGCCGGGATGCTGGTGCTGCCCGGCAGCGCCAGGCCCAGTGCTTCGACCAGGCTGGTCATGGTGCTGGCGGTGCCCATGGTGTTGCAGGTGCCGGGGCTGCGTGTCATGCGCGATTCAAGCTGCACCCATTCTTGGGCGCTGACGCGGCCGGCTTGTTTCTCGTCCCAGAACAGACGCGTGTGCGTGCCCGCGCCTACCTTGCGGCCGCGATGGCGGTCATTGAGCATGGGCCCGGCCGGGCAAAACAGCGCCGGCACACCCATGCTGATGGCGCCCATCAGCATGCCGGGTGTGGTCTTGTCGCAGCCGCCCAGCAGCACGACGCCGTCTATGGGGTGCGAGCGCAACAGCTCCTCGGTTTCCATGGCCAGAAAGTTGCGGTAGAGCATGGTGGTGGGCTTGACCATGACCTCTCCCAGGCTCATGGCCGGCAGCTCAAACGGCAGCCCGCCGGCCAGCAGCACGCCGCGTTTGACGGCATCGGCGCGTTCGCGCAAATGCGCGTGGCAGGGCGACATGTCGCTCCAGGTGTTGATGATGCCGACGATGGGGCGCGTCAGCACATCTTCGCGGCGCAGGCCCATTTGCTGCATGCGCTGGCGGTGCGCAAAGCCGCGCATGCCCTGCTCGCCGTACCAGCGGCGGCTGCGCAATTCTTCAAGGCTGCGCAGTGGGCTCGTTGGCGTCATGGCTGCCGCCAGGGTCATCGGGGTCATCGGGCTTGGCGCCCAAGCCGCAGCGCAGGCCCAAATTCGGGCCAGCTATCGCCGTGTGCTGAGTGCGTCATGTTAGCGGTAACATTAAGGCCGGGCGAAGCCAGGGTCCATACTCACTTACCCTAGGCCGCAGCCAAAACGCAACGGGGTCGGATGTTCACCGGATGATCAGCCCGCCGAGACAGCTGCGCTCACTCCCGGCCCTAAGCTCAGCGCAGAAAAGCCGCGCTTCATCGCGCACCCAACCCACGTGGCAACCCAGTCCTCAGGCCGCAAGGCCGCAGCCCCGCCTGCCCCACAACGACCGGCTGAACGTGCCGCCCGGCGCAGCCACGGCCGCATCACCTTGCAAGACGTGGCGGCGGCCGCCGGTGTCACTTCCATCACCGTCTCGCGCTACCTGCGCGAGCCCAGCGTGGTGGCGCCAGACACGGCGCTGCGCATCCGCGATGCACTGGCCGCCACCGGCTACCTGCCCAACAAACAGGCCGGTCACTTGGCCAGTGGCGCGTCCAACATCGTTGCCGCGCTGCTGCCCAACCTGGCCAATTCGATCTTTGCCGAAACCGCGCAAGGCCTGTCCGACACCTTGCAAGCAGCCGGGCACGAACTGCTCATCGCAAGCACCGGCTATTCGCTGGAACGTGAGGAAGAACAGCTGCGCGCCCTGCTCGGCTGGCATCCTGCTGCCGTGGTGGTGACAGGCCGGCGCCACTCAGCTGGCTCACTGGCTTTGCTGGCAGCCGCCAGACGCGCTGGCACGCCGGTGATCGAGATCTGGGACTGGCATTTGCCCAGCGAACGCAGCGCCAGCCGAGGTGAACGTTTCACCCAAGTGGGTTTCAGCCACAACGAGGTTGGGCGCGCCATGGCTGCCCACCTGCTGGCCGCCGGCCACCGCCGCCTGGCCTATGTGGACAGCGGCGTGGCCGAGGACTACCGCGCCCATGAGCGTGGTGTCGCCTTCGCCTCCGCCGCACGTCGTGCGGGTGCTGAAGTGACCGTGTTGGTGGCGCCGGCTGGTGACCCTTTCAATGCCGGGCGCTGGGCGCTGGGGCAACTGGCGCAGGCCCTCAAGACACAGGCGGATGGCCATTCTGGCAAGGGCAGCGCCCCCATCACGGCGGCGGCCTTTGCCAACGACCATCTGGCCAGCGGCGCGCTGCTCGAAGCCACGCGGCGGCGCATTGCCGTGCCGCAGCATCTGGCGCTGCTGGGCTTTGGTGACTTTGCGTTGGCACGCCAACTGGACCCGCCGCTGTCCAGCGTGGCGCTGCCGCGCTACGAAATTGGCGTCAGCGCCGCTCAGGTCTTGCTCGACGCACTGCGCGGCGGCAAAGAGACCGCGCCGCAAACCCTGTCCTGGACCTTGGTGGCACGCGCCAGCACGGCACGCCTGGCGCCGTGAGCGATTGAACGATTGAACGATTGAGGTCTGGGTGGCCGAACTTGTGGGGCGTGTGGTGGCCGCGCCGCGGTTTATGCGCACCGGGTGCGCCGCACGGCACTTCAGTCTGTCGCGCTACATCTCCACCTTCACATTGCCGTCCTTCACCACCTTGGCCCACTTCACCCCTTCACTGGCGATGAACTGACGAAACTTGTCGCGGCTGCCGCCGCCATCTTCGGCGCCGTAGTTGTCCATTCTTTCCTGCACGTCGGTCATGGCCAGCACGGTGTTGACGTCGCGGTTGATCTTGTCGGCAATGGCGCCAGGCAATTTGCCCGGCCCCACCAAGCCATACCAGGTGGTGGCTTCAAAACCGTCGTAGCCCTCTTCTTGCATGGTGGGCACCGTCGGGTGGCCCTTGGCGCGTTTGGCGCGTGTTTGGGCAATGGCCAAGACCTTGCCACTTTTGACATGCGGCGTGGCTGCGGTCATGGTGTCAAAGCTGAACTGAATCTGGCCGCCCATCAGGTCAGTGAGCAGCGGGCCGCTGCCTTTGTAGGGAATGTGCAGCGCGTCGACACCGGCGCGCTGTTTGAACATTTCCAGCGCCAGGTGTTGGGCCGAGCCAGCGCCCGCAGAACCAAAGCTCACCGCGCCGGGTTTGGCCTTGCACATAGCAACCACGTCTTTGACTGTCTTGGCGCCGGAACCAGGGTAGGCAACCAGAAGGTTAGGCGTCACGCCCACCAGCACGATGGGCACAAAATCGCGCTCCACGTTGTAGCGCAGCTTGGGTTGCAGCACGGGGCCCAGCGCATGGCTGTTGATGTGGGCCATGAGCAGGGTGCTGCCGTCGCTGGGCTGCTGCGCCGTGTACTCGGCGGCCAGCAAGCCGGCGGCGCCGGCCTTGTTCTCGACGATGACTTGCTGCTTCCACATCTCAGACAGCTTCACTGCGACGACACGTGCCAGCGCGTCGGTACCGCCGCCCGGTGCAAAGCCCACGATGATGCGCACGGGGCTGCCCGGCCATTCCTGCGCCATCAAGCGCGGCAGGGCCAGGCTGGTGGCCGCCGCGCTCGCGGCCTGGATGAGTTGTCGGCGTTGCATCTTGGTCAGTCCTGTCTAGACAAGTGGAATCAGGCGGCTTGCTTGAGCGCAGTGACAGCACTCGCCTGGCCTGGTGCAGCGCCCGCAAAGTGCTTCATGGCGGCCTGCACACCGCTGCCGGACAGCTTCACGCCCGCCAGCTGCAAACCCATCTCAACACCCGCCACCATGGCAATGAGTGTGAGGTCATTGCTGTCTCCCAGGTGGCCCATGCGGAACATGCGGCCTTTGACTTTGCCCAAGCCGGTGCCGAGCGACAGATCAAAGCGTTCGTGGATCAGCTTGCGCAGCGCGTCAGCGTCCAGGCCAGGAGGTGTGATGACGCCGGTCAGCACGGGCGAAGCCACGGCCGGGTCCGCACACTGCGTCGGCAAGCCCCACGCCAACACGCCAGCGCGCACGCCCGCAGCCCAGCGCTGATGGCGCGCGAACACCTGATCCAGGCCTTCACTCAGCAGCATGTCCAGCGCTTCGTGCAAACCATAGAGCAAATTGGTGTTGGGCGTGTAGGGCCAGTAACCGTCTTTGTTCATGGCCACGATCTCGTCCCAGGCCCAAAACGAGCGCGGCAACTTGGCGGTTTTCATGGCCTCCAGCGCCTTGGGCGACACGGCGTTGAAGCTCATGCCCGGCGGCAGCATCAAGCCCTTCTGTGAGCCGCTGACCGTCACGTCTATGCCCCATTCGTCATGGCGCAAATCGGCACAGGCCAGGCCCGAGATGCTGTCGACCAGCAGCAGCGCCGGGTGGCCCGCGGCGTCGATGGCTTTGCGCACCTGGGCGATGTCAGACGTGACGCCGGTGGAGGTTTCGTTGTGCACCACGCACACTGCCTTGATCAGGCCAGTGCCGTCTTTGCGCAAACGCGCTTCGATCATGTCGGCCTGCACACCGCGGCGCCAACTGGGCGCTTGCGGCAGTATTTCGTCAGCACCCTGCCAGGCCAGCACTTCGGTGTGGATGCCCAGCCGCTGCGCCAGCTTTTGCCACAGCGCGGCGAAGTGGCCGGTTTCGTACATCAGCACGGTGTCGCCAGGGCTCAGCGTGTTGCTCAGCGCGGCTTCCCAGGCGCCGGTGCCTGAAGCCGGATAGACGACCACGGGGTGCTGGGTCTTGAAGATTTTTTGCAGGCCTTGCAGAACGCTGCGGCCGAGCACGCCGAACTCGGGGCCGCGATGGTCGATGGTGGGCAAGCTCATGGCGCGCAGGATGCGGTCGGGCACTGGGCTGGGGCCCGGGATTTGCAAGAAGTGGCGGCCAGTGGGGTGGCTGTTGAGCTTGAGCATGTGCAGTCCTTTGCCTCGCATTTTTGCATGCAAACGCTTTTTGGAGCTTGTCGTTTGCCCGGTGGCAGGCCCGTTTGACGCCAGCAAACTTGCATGCAAAATGTCTGCTCAAGGAGCAGGGATGGCTGAAGTCATAGAAATTTCGCGCGGCGGACTGCACGACCAGGTGGCCTCGCGCTTGCGCACGCTGCTGGTCGAAGGCCACATCGCACCCGGCGCCAAACTCAACGAGCGTGAGCTGTGCGAAGCCTTGCAGGTGTCGCGCACACCCCTGCGCGAAGCCATCAAGCTGCTGGGCGCCGAGGGCTTGGTGGATCTGCTGCCCAACCGGGGCGCGGTGGCCGTCAAGCTCAGCGAAGCCGACGTCATGCATAGCTTTGAAGTGCTGGCAGGCCTGGAAGGCATGGCCGGCGCATGGGCGGCACAGCGCATCACTGACGCTGAACTGGCCGAGCTGCGTGCCCTGCACTTCGAGATGCTGGCCTGCCACGCGCGTGCTGACTTGTCGGGCTACTACCGGCTCAATGCGCGCATCCACGCGGCTATCAACGCGGCGGCGCGCAACCCGGTGCTGACTCGCGCCTACCAGTCCATCAACGCGCGGGTGCAGTCGCTGCGCTTTCGCACCAACCAAGATGGCGCCAAGTGGAAGCGTGCCGTCAAAGAACACGGCAGCATGATCGACGCACTTCAGGCGCGTGATGGCAGCGCGCTGAGCGCCGTGCTGGTGCAGCACCTGCACCATAAGCGCGACACGGTGCTGACGCTGCTGCGCGCCGGGCTGATCTACCCTGA
>JANNEX010000726.1:0-7413 GCA_031379155.1 Rubrivivax sp. | reverse complement strand
AGCCTTGGAGATGTCTGCCTGTTTGGCGATGTGTTCGATCAGTTCACTCTTGTTCACGTCGCGGTTCCCCTCTCAAGGTGTATCGAAATCGGTCTTGGCAATCCATCACGGTGGTTGGCGCCGCACCCCGTGTGCAAAGCTCATCCGTGGCCCCCCGCAGGCAAAACTTTGGCGCCAACCAGTGCCACAAATCAGTGTCATGCGGGAGCGGGATTCTAGGCTCAAGTTTTGCCCCGCTCATCCCCCAGATAGGAGCCGAAAGCAGCGTGCTTACACGCTTGACAAGTGCGCGCGCGCGCCCTAGCCAAATGTCATTGACCGATGCTTAGTTGGCGTCCACGGCTTGCGCCAGCACACGGCCCACGTCGCTGGTGCCCGCCTGGCCACCCAGGTCGCGCGTGCGCGGTGCGGCCTTGTCGGCCAGCACGCCTTCGATGGCGCCCAACACCGCGTCGTGCGCGTCGCGGCGGCCCAGGTAGTCCAGCATCATGGCCACCGACCACACCTGGCCTATCGGATTGGCCACGCCAAGGCCTGCGATGTCGGGCGCCGAGCCGTGCACGGGCTCAAACAAGCTCGGCCACTGGCGTGTGGGGTTGAGGTTGGCCGACGGTGCAATGCCTATGGTGCCCGTGCATGCGGGGCCCAAGTCAGACAGGATGTCGCCAAACAGGTTGCTCGCCACCACGACATCAAAGTGTTGCGGACGTTGCACAAAGTGCGCCGTGAGGATGTCGATGTGAAAACTGTCGACATTCACCTGCGGATAGTTCGCGGCCATGGCCTTCACACGCTCGTCCCAGTAGGGCATGGTGATGGCGATGCCATTGCTCTTGGTGGCCGAGGTGAGCTTCTTGCGCGGCCTGCTGGCGGCCAACTCAAAGGCGAACTTGAGCACGCGGTCAACGCCGTGGCGCGTCATCACGGTTTGCTGGGTCACGAACTCGCGCTCGCTGCCTTCGAACATGCGCCCGCCCACGCTGGAGTATTCGCCTTCGGTGTTTTCGCGCACGATCCACATGTCGATGTCACCGGGCCCCAGCGCCTGGCCCTGGCGGTCGACCAGCGGCGAGCGGATGCCGGGCATCAAACGCGCCGGGCGCAAGTTGACGTACTGGTCAAAGTCACGCCTGAACTTGATGAGTGAACCCCACAGCGAGATGTGGTCAGGCACCGTCGCCGGCCAGCCCACGGCGCCGAACAGGATGGCGTCATGGCCGCCGATCAAGTCCTTCCAGTTGTCGGGCATCATTTGCCCGTGGCGCGCAAAGTAGTTGCAGTTGGCGAAGTCAAATTCGTCGACTTGCAGCGCGATGTTGAAGCGGCGCGCCGCGGCGTCCAAGGCGCGCAAGCCTTCGGGCATGACTTCCTGGCCAATGCCGTCGCCGGCGATGACCGCGATGCGGTGTTTCTTCATGGTGTCTCCTTGAAAAATGAGTGGGCTTGTGCGATCAATTCGGCGGGCAGTTCTTCGGCAATGTAGTGGCCGCAGGGCAAGGCCATGCCACTGAACTTGACCGCTATGTCTAACCACAGCGTGGCGACATCGAAGCAGCGGCCGACTGCGCCTTGTTCGCCCCACAGCACACGCAGCGGTGGCAAGATGCGCTGGCCGCCGGCCTGGCTGGCACGGTCGTGGTCAAGGTCGATGCTGGCACTGGCGCGGTAGTCCTCGCAGATGGCTGTCGCGCTGCCTGGGATGGTGATGCAGCGCTCGTATTCGGCCAGCGCTTGGGGTGCAAACGCGGCCAAGCCAGCGTGGCGGCGGCCCATGACTTCGCGCACATAGGCCACGGGGTCGGCTGCTATCAAGCGCTCAGGCAAGGGTGCGGGCTGGATGAGAAAGTACCAATGCCAGTAAGCCGTGGCGAAGGCCTGGCTGGTGTTGTCGTACATGGCCAGCGTGGGCGCTATGTCCAGCAGCATCAGGCGCTGCACCACTTGCGGGTGGTCCAGTGCCAGGCGGTGGGCCACACGCGCGCCGCGGTCGTGGGCCAGCACGCTGAATTTTGCGTGGCCCAGCTGCTGCATCAGCGCCACCAACTCTTGCGCCATGACACGTTTGCTGTGCGCCACGTGCAATACGTCGGCGCCGTGGCGCGGACTGTCGCCGTAGCCACGCAGGTCGGGCATGACCAGCGTGAAGTGGCGCGCCAACCCGGGCGCCACGCGGTGCCACATGGCGTGGGTTTGTGGATGGCCGTGCAGCATCAGCAGGGCCGGGCCTTGGCCGCCCACGCGCAAGTTCAGCGGCAAGCCTTGGGGTGAAGCGCGGTGCAGTGTGAAGCCGTCAAACATGGGCGATTCTGGCGCTGCGCTGCCTGACCCGGCAAGACACAATCGGGCATCTCACTGCTGCCGCTCAGGCATGAATCACGATGACGATTGAACGTTCTGACTTGCAACTGCTGCTGCACATCCAGCACCAGCAAAGCCTGGCCGGCGCAGCGCGCCAGCTCGACCTGGCGCCCACCGTGGTCAGCAAACGCCTGGCCGCATTGGAAGCGCGCCTTGGCGTGAGCCTGCTGCGGCGCACGACACGGCGGCTGCAACTCACCACCGAAGGCGAGGTGTTTGTCGAACAGGCACGCGCGCTGGCTGCGGGCTTTGAGCAGTTGGAAGAACAACTGGCCGAACGCCGCGACGTGGCGCGTGGCCGCTTGCGCGTGGCCAGCAGTTTCGGCTTTGGCCGCGTCTGGCTGGCACCCGTGCTGGCCGCGCTGCGCCATCTTCATCCTGCGGTGGAAGTGGAATTGCACCTGTTCGCGCACTTGCCCGACATGGGCAGCGGCCAGTTCGACGCCGCCGTGTGGCTGTGGCAGCCCGACAGCCCCGCCCTGGTGACGCGCCGCCTGGCGCCCAACCGCCGCGTCGTGGTGGCCGCACCGGCTTACTTGAAGCGGCGGGGTGAGCCGCGCACGCCTGAGGACTTGTCCAACCACGACTGCCTGGTGGTGCACGAACAAGGCGACAGCCCCGCCATGTGGCGGCTGCAAAACGTGGGCAAGCGCGGCGCGGCGTCGCGCAAGGTCCGCGTGAATCCGCAGGTGGGTGTGCGCGTGTCCGGCCCCTTGTCCAGCAACCACGGCGAGGTGGTGCGCGAATGGGCGCTGCAAGGCCACGGCCTGATGCTGCGTTCTTTGTGGGACGTGCACAGCCTGCTGGCTAACGGCCAACTGGTGCAGGTGCTGCACGACTGGGCCATGCCGGGTGCCGACGTGACCCTGGTGCTGCCGCCCCGCGACTTGCGCCTGACGACACCGCGCCGTGTGCGCGTGCTGCAAGAGCACTTGGTAGCGGCCTTTGCGCAGCCACCGTGGATGCTGCCCCTCAGCGTGCTGGCGCAGCGCCGCCGCGCACCACCAGCCACACGCCGGCAGCGGTAAGCGACAGCCCGGCCAGCACGTTCAGGCCCAGCGGCTCGCCAAACAAAAACCAAGCCATGACTGCGGTGGAAGGTGGCACCAGGTACATCAGACTGGTGACGCTGGTGGTGGCGCCGCGCTGAATCAGCAAGTAAAGCAAAGAGCTGCCACCCAGGGTCAGCATCAGCACCGACCAGGCCATGGCGCCAATCAGCTCAGGGTGCATCTGCACGCTGCCACTCTCAAACACAGCCAGCGGCAACGTCACGGCCAGTGCCGCTGCCAGTTGCACGGTGCTGGCGGTGCGCACATCGCAGGGCTGCACCCAGCGCTTTTGGTAGAGCGTGCCGACGGTGATGCTGAGCAATGCAAACAGGCCCGCCGCCAGGTTGGCCGGCGTGGCTTCGCCGTGGCCCAGTTTGGGCGCGATGACCAGCAGCAAACCCGCCAAGCCCAGGCCCAGGCCCAACCATTGGCGCGTGGGCACACGTTGCGAGCCGGCATTGACCCACAGTGCGGTCAGGATGGGCTGCATGCCCACCATCAGCGCCACCAGCCCTGCGCCAAGCCCGCCGCGCACTGCCACCCAAACACCGCCCAGGTAGCCAGCTTGCATCAGTACGCCAGTCACTGACAGGTGCCACCACTGCGGGCGCGTTTGCGGCCAGGCCGCTTTGGCCCAGACGATCCACAGCACAAAAGCGACGATGGACAGCGCATAGCGCACGGCCAGAAAACGCAGCGGCGGCGCGTGTGGCATGCCGTAGCGTGCAACCACAAAGCCGGTGCTCCAGATGAGCACAAACACAGCCGGCATGGCGCGAATCAGCGCGCCGCCCTTGTCACCCGTGTCGCTCACTTGGCCTTGGCACGAATCTCAGGGATGGCCTTGCGCAGGTAGTAGACCATCGACCACACCGTGAGCACCGCCGCCACAGCCATCAGCCAAGTGCCCCACACGCGCGTGTTGATGGCGCCGAAGAGCCAACCGTCGTAGAGCAAAAAGGGAATGGCCACCATCTGCGACACCGTCTTGAGCTTGCCCAGCATGTGCACGGCCACGCTGCGTGAAGCGCCTATCTGCGCCATCCATTCACGCAGGGCCGAGATGGCAATTTCGCGACCGATGATGATGAGTGCGACCAGCGCGCCCACCCGGCCCTGTTCCAGCAACACCAGCAACGAAGCGCAGATCAAGAACTTGTCGGCCACGGGGTCAAGAAAGGCACCGAAGGCCGAGGTCTGGTTGAGCTTGCGCGCCAGGTAGCCGTCGAGCCAGTCGGTCAGCGCAAACAGCACAAACAGTGCGGTGGCCACCAGGTTCTTGGTGGCGTCCAGCCAGTCGAGGTAGTAGATACCGATGATGAGCGGGATGGAGGCGATGCGCGCCCACGTCAACAGAGTCGGGATAGTGAAGAACATGGGCGTTAGCTTTTGCGCCAGCCGGCCTCAGTCGAGCGACCGAGGCTTGAACTGGCGCTTTTCGTTGAAGAGGAACACCTCGGTCCACTTCCAGGGCTTGGGCAGGCGCGACACATCACCGTAAGGCCCGCCTCGGCGGATGGCTTCCACGGCGTAGTCCACCGTGTTGGCCGCGTCGATGTTGGCGGGCGGCCGCGTGACACTGATGTGGCGCACGCTGCCGTCGCCGTTGAGCTCAATTTCCATGATTGGAATGCCAAACAGCATGGGTGGCGGTTTGCCCATGTAGCTGGCCTGCGGGCTGGCCTTGACCATGCGGGTGGCGGCCATCTTTTTGAACTCGTCCCAGCTGCGCACGGTGGGCGCGGGCGGCAGGGCCACACGGCTGCCCAGGTCGACGTTGGGGCCACTTTGCATGGGCGGCGGCGGTGGCGGCGGCGGCGCCAGCACGGGCGGCGGCGGGGCCGGTCTGGCGGGCACCGGTGCGCTCGGCGCGGGCGGCGGGCGCACGGGCGCGGCTGGCGCAGGTGTGGGTGCCGGTGCCGGGCTGGCACAACCGGCGGCCAAAGCCGCCAAGCCTGCCAGGGCGCCCAGCAGCGCACGACGCTGCTTAGGCAATGTTTGTTCTTCAGTGCAAGACACGATAAATCTCCTCCGCAAGTTCACGTCCAATTCCCTCCACCGTGGCCAGGTCGTCAACCCCCGCGTTGGCGACGCCGCGCAAGCCGCCAAAGCGCTGCAACAAGCGCGCCCTTTTGCGCGGGCCTATGCCGGCGATGTCTTCTAGTTTGCTGCCGCCCGTGCGCACGCTGGCGCGGCGGGCGCGCATGCCGGTGATGGCAAACCGGTGCGCTTCGTCCCGGATTTGTGCCACCAGCATCAGCGCCGCCGAATCATGCCCGAGATACACCTTGTCGCGGCCATCGGCAAACACCAGTTCTTCCAGACCGACTTTGCGGCCTTCGCCTTTTTCCACACCCACGATCAGGCTCAGGTCCAGGCCCAGCTCTTCAAACACGCCACGTGCCATGCTGACCTGGCCACGGCCACCGTCCACCAGCACAAGGTCGGGCAAACGCGCGAGGCCGCCCTTTTTTGGCTTGGCGGACTTGGCGGGCTTGGTGTCTGCGCCACTGACTGCGACAGCTTGTTCGACCGCTGGCTCGCCCGTTCGCTGTGCTGTGGGCGCAGCCTCTGGTGCCCCTGCTTCGGCCAAGCGCGCATAACGCCGCATCAGCACTTGGCGCATGGCCGCGTAGTCGTCGCCACCGGTCACACCTTCGATGTTGAAGCGCCGGTACTGCGAACTTTGCATGGCGTGGTTTTCGTAGACCACACACGATGCCTGCGTGGCTTCGCCCGCCGTGTGACTGATATCGAAACACTCAATACGCAACTGCGCTGGCTCGGGCACGTCCAGGTCCAGGGCGTCGATGAGCGCGCGGGTGCGCTGCTGCTGCGAACCTTCTTCGGCCAGCAGCCGCGCCAATGACAGCTCGGCACCCTTGGCCGCCATTTCAAGCCAGATGCGGCGCTGCTCACGCGGCTGGTGCTGGGCGCGCACTTTCACACCCGCGGTTTCGCCCAAGGCGTCCAGCAGCGCAGGGTCAACAGCATGGCTGGTGACGAGTTGCGGGGGCACCGGCTGGCCGATGTAGTGCTGGGCAATGAATGCTTCGAGCACAGCCACTTCAGGGCCACGCGCTCTTACGTTTGTTTGTGCGTTCTGTTGTGCCTCGTCCCTCGCGTCGTCATCGCTCAGCGCAGCGCCTTCATCCACGTGCGTCGGAAAGTAGGCGCGGTCGCCCAGGTGGCGGCTGCCACGCACCATGGCCAGGTTGACGCAGGCACGGCCGCCGGCCACCTTGACGGCCAGCACATCCACGTCCTTGTCCACGGCCGACAAGCTGCTGGCTTCCACCGACTGCTGGTGCATCACATCAGACAGCGAGCCGATGCGGTCACGCAGCGCGGCGGCCTGCTCGAATTGCAGCGCTTGGGCGTGCACCATCATTTGCGCTTGCAGGTCTTGAATCAGGTCTTGCGGCTCACCGCGCAAAAAGCGCTCGACGTTGGCCACGTCGCGCGCGTAGTCCTCAGTCGACACCAGGCCCACACAAGGCGCGCTGCAACGCTGAATCTGGTGCAGCAAGCAGGGGCGTGAACGGTTGTTGAACACCGTGTCTTCGCAGGTGCGCAGACGAAATACCTTTTGCATCAACTGAATCGTCTGCTTCACGGCCCAGGCGTTGGGGTAGGGGCCGAAGTAGCGGTGTTTGCGGTCGATGGCGCCGCGGTAGTAGGTCATCCTGGGCGACTGTTGAGTCGGCGAGCCCGAAGCTCCCGGCGTGGCTGTGCCTGTGATCTTCAGGTAGGGATAGCTCTTGTCGTCGCGGAACAAGATGTTGAAGCGCGGTGCCAGCGTCTTGATGAGGTTGTTTTCGAGCAGCAGCGCCTCGGCCTCGCTGCGCACCACCGTGGTTTCCAGCCGCGCGATGCGCGCCACCATCTGGCCAATGCGCGTGCCGTCGTGGTCGCGCTGCAAATAGCTGGAGACGCGCCGCTTGAGGTGGCGCGCCTTGCCCACGTAGAGGATCTTGTCCTGCGCATCAAACCAGCGGTAGAC
>JANNEX010000723.1:0-1701 GCA_031379155.1 Rubrivivax sp. | reverse complement strand
GCAAGTCACCCGGATCACCCAACACCAGCGCCGCGCACAGCGCGCCCCCGCTGGCCGCCGCGATGGGCGGGCGCGGCAGACCCGGCTGCGTCAAGCGCAAAGCACGCACCACACCCGAGGCCAGCGCCGTCAGCGCGGCCCAGCCCAGCAAGGCCATGAACACGGCAGTTAGGCCACCACCACGCACGCTGGCCAGCAAGGCTGCCACCGTGACCGCCGCAGCGAGGGCCAGCGCCCCTGCACGGGCCCAAGCCGGTGCGCCCGCGCGGGTGGCCACCGAGGCAGCGGCCCCCAGCGCAAACAGCCACAACGCCACCAACGCCAGGCCGCTGCCCACGCTGTTGGCAAACGGCAAAGCCAGGCTCCCTATGCCCACCCAGCCCGCCACCAGCAAGGCCCAGGCGCAGGCACGGGCCAGCAACAGGGGCAGGCCGGCGCGGGTCAATATCACTGCACGGACTCGTGTTGCAAAGACAGCGGCCAGCGCAGTTCATGCCCAGTGCTGGCGGTGAAGTTTTGCAGGTCGTCGGGGGTGTCTATGTCCACCCGGTAGCGGCGGTTGTCAGTCTCAAACCACCGCACACGTTCAGGGTTGGCCTGTCGCCATTGGCGACAAGCTGAATTGACGCCGCCAGCCAGCCATTCTTCGCGCAGCGCGGCGTCAAACATCACCGGGTTGCCGGGCTGCGCTGCCGCGCCATCGATGCTGACACGCGGCACCACCATGGCTGCGTCACCGCGCTTTTTATAGGCGCTGATGAGGTCCACGATGTCTTGCGCGGCAACCAAAGGCTGGTCAGCCAGGGCCACGATGACAGCGTCGATCTTGGGTGACAGCGCGCGCAGACCCACGCGCACCGAAGACGCCTGGCCGTCATCAGGCGCCGGGTTGTGCACCAAGGTGATGGGGAAGGAAGTGATGGCGGCTTCAATGGCCGCCGCGTGGTGGCCCAGCACGACCACCACCTCATCCACACCGGCGCCTGACAGCGCAATGAGTTGGCGCAGGATGAGCGGCACGCCGCCGAGCTCCAGCAGCGACTTGGGGCGGCCGCCCAGCCGTGAACCTTCACCGGCGGCCAGCAGCACGGCGCCCACGGTCATGCGCGCGAAGAGGCCGCTGTTGGCTTTGAGGATGCAGCCCATGTCCGTGTCCTTTGTTCGTTAGCGCAGCGTGGCCAAAATTCTTGGCAACACCGCTTCGATGCTGTGCAGGTCACCACCCGGGGCCAGCAAATCAATGTGCGGCAGCGCAGCCTGCATGCCCTGGCTGACTGGCGCAAAACCTGGCTGTTTGCACAGCGGGTTGAGCCACACCAAACGCCGCGCGCGGCGGCGCAATTGCTGCAAGGCCAACGACAGCGCGGCGGGCTCACCGGTGTCGTAGCCGTCGCTCATGACAATGACGGCTGTGCGCCCATGCACGACACGCGCCGCGTGTTCGCGATTGAACTGCGCCAGGCTTTCACCGATGCGCGTGCCACCGGCCCAGCCAGACGCCATGAGGTGGAGCTTTTCTTGCGCGCGCCAGGGGTCGGCGTCGTGCAGCGCCTGGCTGACTGCGGTGACGCGGGTGTGGAAGATGAAGCTGTGCACGTCGTTGTGCTCGGCCGCCAGGGCACGCGCCAGGCGCAGGTAGAAAAAGCTGTAGAGCGACATCGAACGGCTGACATCAATCAGCAGCACGATGCGCGGGCGCAC
>JANNEX010000697.1:0-4306 GCA_031379155.1 Rubrivivax sp. | reverse complement strand
CCGCGCGACATCGAACCTGAGGTGGCGCGCCTGTCCGACGTCTACCTCTACACCGTGGACGACCTCTCAGCCCTGGTGCAAACCGCGAGCGAAAAACGCCAGGCTGCGGTGGAACAGGCCGAAGCCATCATCGACGCCGGTGTCGTCAGCTTTGCGCACTGGTTAGAGCAGCGCGCCGCCGTGCCGCTGATCCAGGCCCTGAACCGCCAGGCCGACGACTGGGGCGCGGCCGAGATGGCCCGCGCGCAAAAGCTGCTGGCCAAGGGCGAGCCGGTGGAGCAAGTGCTGCAAGCGCTGGCGCGCGGCCTGACGCAGAAGATGCTGCACGGCACGTTGGCCGAACTGCACGCCGCTGAAGGGCAAGAGCGCGCGCGCCTGACCGAGACGGTGTCGCGCCTGTTCCTGCGTCAAAGCACACGCCAAGGCGGGCCTGGCGGGGAACACGAGCGTTAGCTCTGTTCGCCATCCACGTGGCCGCGCGCCTGCGCGTGGCTGTCTTTGCCGCCCTTGAACAGCTTGCCCCGCCCCCATGACACCCACCCTGCGCGAACAGTTTGAACGCCTGGCCTTGCGCCTGGCAGAGCTGGACGCAACCCTGGCCGACCCGCAGGTCTCGTCCGACATCAAACGCTACCGCGCCCTGTCACGCGAGCAGGCTGAGGTGAGCGGCATCGTGCAGCGCTACCGCCGCTACCAGCAGCGCGAAAGCGACCTGCAAGCCGCGCAAGAACTGCAAGCCGACTCCGAGATGGCCGAGATGGCGCGCGAAGAAATCACTGCCGCCAACGCCGACATGCAGCGCCTGCACGCTGAGTTGCAAACGGCATTGATCCCGAGCGACCCCGACGACGCGCGCAACGCCTTTCTTGAAATCCGTGCCGGTACCGGTGGTGACGAATCTGCCCTCTTCGCCGGTGACCTGGCGCGCATGTACCTGCGCTGGTGCGAACGCCAAGGCTGGCGCACCGAAGTGCTGAGCCAAAGTGACAGCGAATTGGGCGGCTACAAAGAACTGGTGTTGCGCATTGAAGGCGAAGGCGTCTACGAACAACTGCGCTTCGAGTCTGGCGGCCACCGCGTGCAGCGCGTGCCGGCGACTGAGAGCCAGGGCCGCATCCACACCAGCGCCTGCACGGTGGCCGTGATGCCCGAGCCCGACGAAGCTGAAGAAGTGCAGCTCAACCCGGCAGACTTGCGCATCGACACCTTCCGCGCCAGCGGCGCCGGTGGCCAGCACGTCAACAAAACCGACAGCGCCATCCGCATCACCCACCTGCCCACCGGCCTGGTGGCCGAATGCCAGGACGACCGCAGCCAGCACCGCAACAAGGCCAAGGCGATGGCCGTGCTAACGGCCAGGTTGCGTGACAAAGACCGCAATGAACGCGCCGCCAAAGAAGCCGCCACACGCAAGGGCTTGATAGGCAGCGGCGACCGCAGCGACCGCATCCGCACCTACAACTTTGCGCAGGGCCGCCTGAGCGACCACCGCATCAACCTGACGCTGTACAAGCTGGGGCAGATCATGGACGGTGACTTGGCCGACGTGGTGGCGGCTCTGAAAACGGCACGCGCGGCCGAGCAGTTGGCGCAGCTCGAAGCCGGCGGCGCCTGAGTGGCCATGCAAGTCCGCGAGGCCTTGGCGCAGGCCCGCAGCAGGGGTGTTGACAGGCTTGATGCACAGTGGCTGCTTGGCCACCTGCTGAATCAAGCCCGCCCCTGGCTGCTGGCGCATGATGATGCTGAATTGCCGCCTGCCGCAGGCGCAGCGTGGCCCGGTTTGCTGGCGCGCCGCGCAGCGGGTGAGCCCTTGGCCTACGTGCTGGGGCAGACTGAGTTTTGTGGCCTAACGCTACAAGTCAGCGCAGCCGTGCTGGTGCCCCGGCCAGAAACCGAAGGCCTGGTCGACTGGGCCATCGAATGCCTGGCCATTGCGCCCGCCGCCACGGTGGTAGACCTGGGCACCGGCAGCGGCGCCATCGCTTTGGCCATCCGGCAGCGGCAGCCGCAAGCGCAGGTCTGGGCCACTGACAACAGCGCGCCGGCCCTGGCCGTCGCGCAAGCGAATGCGCAGCGGCTGGGCCTGCTCCTGCACGTGGCACAGGGGGACTGGTGGCACGCGCTAAGCCCGCGCCGCTTTGGCTTGGCCGTGTGCAACCCGCCCTATATCGCCGAACACGATCCGCACCTGCGCGCCCTGGGCCACGAGCCGCTGGACGCATTGACACCCGGCGGCGATGGCCTGGCCGCGCTGCGCCAAATCATCAACGGCGCGCCCGCGCACCTGCTGCCAGGCGCATGGCTCTTGCTCGAACATGGCCACGACCAAGCTGCCGCCGTGCGAGACATGCTGCTGCAAGCGGGCTTTGTAGCGCCGCAGACACGCCCCGACCTGGCCGGATTGGCGCGTTGCAGCGGCGCGCACTGGCCAAGCGCCAAATAGTGCCGCGCGCGGCTGCGCGAACAGGCTGTTTCCTGGCCCTAGACCCACAGGGGGATGCAAGGTGCGGCGGCGCAGCGCATGATGAAGCGTTCACGCTGCACGAGGGGGCCGAGATGAAGACGCGCACTTTGGTTCTGAACCTGAGCCTGAAGCTGAGCCTGCTGGCACTGCCCTTGGCGGCCGCTGGCGCAGACGGCCTGGTGGTGAAACAGGCGGACGAGCTGTGGCCGCAGTGGCAGGCGCGCATAGCGATCCAGACCAGCGAAACCGCGCCCTTTGGCTTGTCGCGTTTGCTCGACGGCGCAGCGGCTTCGCGCAGTTGGCAAGGTGGTGCGCTGCTGGGCGACTACTACTTTGCGCGGCCCAGCTTCGGCAGCTTTCGCGCCAGCGGCGGAGTCATGTTTGGTGCCACTGGCGGCGCGCCGATGTTGGCGTCTGCTGCCAACCCGCACCTGGGCCTGATGCTGCAAGGCACGGGTTTTGGCCCCACACCCGGCAGCGAAACAGCAGGCACTGTGCCCTACCTGGGCGTGGGCTTCACCAGCGCAGCCTGGCGCGACGTGTTGTCACTGTCTGCCGACCTGGGCTGGGTGGCCGAGCAGCCGTCGTCGGCTGGCGCCGTAGGCCGCGCGCTCTTTGGCAACACAGGCCGCGACAACGCCTGGCGCGAACTTCGCTTGTCGCCCGTGCTGCAGCTCGGCCTGCGCTACCGCTTCTGATAGCCCTGCACCAGCGCTGCGCAGTGCGCTTGTCGCATACTCTTGGCCTTTTCCAATTGGCAAGGCAAACAACATGAGTGACGTGCAGCAGCGCATCGACGAACTGGTCAAGGGCCACCGCGTCATGCTCTTCATGAAGGGCAACGCCCAGTTCCCGCAGTGCGGCTTTTCTGGCCGTGCCATCCAGGTGCTCAAGGCCAGTGGCGCCACCGACATCAAGACCTTCAACGTGCTCGAAGACGATGAAGTGCGCCAAGGCATCAAGGACTACGCGCAGTGGCCCACCATCCCGCAGCTCTATGTCGACGGTGAATTTGTCGGCGGCTCGGACATCATGATGGAGATGTACCAGTCGGGTGAGTTGCAGCAGTTGCTGACCAAGGGCTGAGCCCTTGGTCAGGCCGCTGCTGGCAGTTGCCACTGACGCTTGGCAGCGAACACCGCGTCAGGATATTCCGCCCGGCCCCGGCTGCCGTTGTAGCGGCCCAGGGCCATGAAGACGTCGCCCTTTTCGCGTTCAAGGTAGTGGCGCAAGATAACGCAGCCAAAGCGCAGGTTGGTCTGCAGGTGGAAGAGGCGGCGCGCGTCGCCATCGCCAATCACACGCGTCCAAAATGGCATGACCTGCATGTAGCCACGCGCGCCTGCGCTGCTGATGACGTATTTGCGAAAGCCGCTCTCCACCTGCACCAGGCCCAGCACGAGTGAAGTCTCAAGCCCCGCGCGGCGGCTTTCGTACCAGGCAGTTTCAAGAAATTCGACGCGCGCGTGATGGTCGGCCTTGCGGCGCTTGAGTTTTTCACTGGCCGCGCCCAGCCAGCGCAAATAGGCCAGTCGCTCGTCGAGTTTGTCGAACTTGGGCTTGGGCGGCGCAGCATCAGCCACTGAAGCAGCGAGTGCACCGCGCACGGCGTCGGCCAAGGGCTCTTCAACCTGCGCGCCGGCTTGCGCACGCGGCAGCCACAGTGCCAAGGGTAGGGCCAAGGGAGCAGCCAACAAGGCGCGGCGCGCCGCCAGCGTCATGCCGCCAGCCGCGCCTTCACGCTGGCCACCACGTCAGCCAACGCCACCACGGCAGCCGCACTGTCGCGCCTGCCTTGCACTTCCACCGTGCCGGCCTTGAGACCACGGTCGGAGATGACCA
>JANNEX010000611.1:0-1812 GCA_031379155.1 Rubrivivax sp. | reverse complement strand
ATCGTCTTGAGCAGCGCGCGCTTGACGGCGCGGTACAGCGGCATGCCGGCCGCGTCGGGGGCGATGGCAGTCAAGGTGGGGCGGGTGGAAGTCATGCTTCATCTTAGCCGCATTGACCTGACCCGCCTGCCAAACATATATATCATTTATATGACATGGTTGACGAGGGTGACGGCAAACCTCGATACTGTGCACCCGGCCCCACATGGCCGCCCCAACAGGAGCCCCGAGGATGATTCACTTTGTATTGCACGACGCCCACGACAGCGTGGCCGTGGTGGTGGTGGAAGGCGTCAAAGCCGGCATGGCCTTGAACGGCTGGATCATGGACGAAGACCGCATGATGACGGTGGACGCGCGCCAAGACGTGCCCATAGGCCACAAGGTGGCGCTCAAGGACATGGCGGTGGGCGACACCGTCATCAAGTACGGCATCAGCATGGGCAAGGTCGTGGCCAACATCAAGGCTGGCGAGCACGCGCACGTGCATAACATCAAGACAAAGAGGTGGTGAACACACCCACCCCCGGAGCGGCTGACGCCGCTGGCCCCTCGAGGGGGCGCCGCTGGCGGCCGGGCTTAGCCCGTTCTGCGGCGGCAGCTTGATGCACTTTCACAAATTTGGAGCACCTCTATGTCCGTTATTTCCAAAGACACCACCTTCCTGGGCTACCGCCGTGAAAACGGCCGTGTCGGCGTGCGCAACCACGTCATCATCTTGCCGCTGGACGACCTGAGCAACGCAGCGGCTGAAGCCGTGGCGCACAACATCAAGGGCGCGATGGCCATACCGCACCCTTACGGCCGGCTGCAATTCGGCGCTGACCTTGAACTGCACTTTCGTACCCTGATTGGCGCCGGCTGCAACCCCAACGTGGCGGCGGTGGTAGTCATCGGCATTGAAGACGGCTGGACGCAAAAAGTCGTGGACGGCATCAAGACCACGGGCAAGCCGGTGGTGGGTTTTGGCATCGAGGGCCACGGCGACCACGAGACCATTTTGAAAGCCAGCAAGGCGGCGCGCGAATACGTGCAGTGGGCCAGCGAAAAGCAGCGCGAGGTCTGCCCCATCCACGAGCTGTGGGTGTCCACCAAGTGTGGTGAGAGTGACACCACCAGCGGCTGCGGCGCCAACCCCACCGTGGGGGATGCCTTCGACAAGCTGCACGCGCTGGGCAACTACCTGTGTTTTGGCGAGACCACTGAACTCACTGGCGGCGAGCAGATCGTGGCCGCGCGCTGCGCCAACGACAAAGTGCGTGAACAGTTCATGTTCATGTTCAACCGCTACCAGGACGTTATCAACCGCCACAAGACCAGTGACCTTAGCGACAGCCAGCCGACCAAGGGCAACATCGCTGGTGGCCTGACCACCATTGAAGAAAAAGCCCTGGGCAACATCCAGAAGATCGGCAAGAAGTGCACCGTGGACGGTGTCATGGACAAGGCAGAAATGCCCACGCATCCGGGGCTGTGGTTCATGGATTCATCGTCCGCAGCGGCCGAGATGGTGACGCTGTGTGCGGCTTCGGGCTATGTCGTGCACTTCTTCCCCACGGGCCAAGGCAATGTCATCGGCAACCCCATTCTGCCCACCATCAAGATCTGTGCTAACCCCAGAACGGTGCGGCTGATGAGCGAGCACGTGGACGTCGATTCTTCGGATCTGCTGCAACGTGAAATCACGCTCGACCAGGCCGGTGACAAGCTGCTGGACTGCATGCTGCGCACTGCCAACGGGCGCTTGACTGCGGCTGAAGCACTGGGCCACCGCGAGTTTGTGATGACACGTTTGTACGAGAGCGCCTAAGA
>JANNEX010000651.1:0-1634 GCA_031379155.1 Rubrivivax sp. | reverse complement strand
CGCACGCCGCGCTCTATCGGCATCTACCTTGCGCTGGTGCAATTTCTGCTGGCCCTGGGCTGGATCGTCTACGCCGCCTACCTGCCGCAACTGGCACAGCGCGCCGGCATCCACCTGAGCTGGGTGCCCTGGCTGCTGCTGGCTGACCAGTTGGTGTTTCTCATCACCGACCTGGCGGTGGGCCTGGCCAGCGACCGTGCCGCCGCCGTGCTGGGCCGCATTGGCCACGCCGTGCTGGCCGCCACGTTGGTGTCGACGCTGGCTTTTGCGCTGCTGCCCTGGGTGGCGCCGCTGGCCTCACCGGCGCTTTTTGTCGGTTTGACGCTGGTCTGGGCCGTGACTTCATCGGCCCTGCGCGCGCCGCCGCTGACTTTGTTGGGGCGTTATGTCGCCAAGCCCGCGCAGCCCATGATGGTGGCGCTGGGCAGTTTTGGCGTTGGTGTGGCCGGCGCGGTGGCGCCCTATGTGGCGCTGCAACTCAAGACCACCGATGCGCTGTGGCCCTTTGCCCTGTCGGCGCTGGCGCTGGCCGCCGTCACGCTGGGCATGGTCGCGGCTGAACGGGCCTTGGCACGCCAAGGCGGCGTGGTGGCGACGCGGGGCGAATCTGCCGCTGTGTTCAAGCCCGCGCAGGCCTTGGCTTTTTTATTTGCCGCCGCTGTAGGTGCCGCCGCGTTCCAGTGGCACGGCTTCGTGGCCAGCGCGCCCCTGGCCTTGCAGTTTGCCAAGTCCGCAGACCTGCCCTGGCTGCTGCCGCTGTTCTGGGTCGGCTTCAACCTGGCCCTCGTGCCGGCAGGCTGGTGGGCCAAGCGTGTGGGTGCCCTGCGTGCCATGGGCCTGGGCGCGCTGGCCGCCACGCTGGGCAGCGCCGTGGCCTCATTCGCGCCCAGCCTGAACACGCTGATGGCCGCGCAAGCCCTGGCCGGCGCGGGCTGGGCGCTGCTGCTGTGTGGTGCATTCAGCGCCGCGCTGCTCATCGGACAAGGCGGGCGTGCAGGGCTGATGAGCGGCGCCCTGTCGTCCATGCTGGCGGCGGCTGCGCTGCTGCGCATTGCCTATGTCGCCAGCAGCACGCCCAAACCGGCGCAGGTGCTGGAAGTGGCCTGGCTGGCCGCTGCCGGTTTTGCCCTGTGCGCGCTGTTGCTGGCGCTGTGGCTGCGCCCGTGCTTGGCCGCTGAACCTGCGCGTTAGCCCGCCAGACACCCAACCGACCCGCCCGCAACCCATACGCCTGAGCATGCACATTCACATCATCGGCGCTGGCCTTGGCGGCCTGGCTGCTGCCGCCGCGCTCTTGCAAGCCGGGCACCGGGTACGCGTCTTTGAACAAGCCACGCAACTGGGCGAGGTGGGCGCCGGCATTCAGATGAGCGCCAACGCCATGAAGGTGCTGGACCACCTGGGCCTGCGCGGCGCGCTGGAGCCCGTGGCTGTGCGGCCGCTGGCCTTTGAGTTCCGCCGCTTTGACAGCGGCGAAATGCTGCACCGCCTGCCGCTGGGCGCCGCGCACGAAGAGCGCCATGGCGCGCCCTACTTCCAGCTGCACCGTGCAGACCTGCACCGCGCGCTGCAAGACGCGGTGACCCAGCTCGATGCGCAAGCGCTGCTGCTGGGTACGCGGGCCACGCACATCA
>JANNEX010000609.1:0-4335 GCA_031379155.1 Rubrivivax sp. | reverse complement strand
ACCGCGCAAGTGCAAGCCATGGAGACCGCCGACCTGGTGGCCCTGAGCACGGCGCAGGTGCGGGCCATCAGCACGGCAGGCATCAGCGCCATGAACGACGCCGCGATTGAAGCGCTGAGCAGCGCGCAAGTGCTGGCCCTGACGACACAACAAGTGCGCGCCATCAACACGGCCAGCATCGACGCGCTGGAAACCGCCGACCTGGTGGCCATGAGCGTGAGCCAAGTGGGCGCCTTCACGGGCGACCAACTGGGCGCCATGACGGCGGGCCAACTGTCCAGCTTGACGACGCGCCAGATTCAAGCGTTGAGCACCGGCCAGGTCAACACCCTGTCGGCCGGTGACTTGTCTGCCTTGACCACGGCGCAGTTCGCGGCCCTGACCACGGCGCAAGTGGCGGCCTTTAACACCGCACAAGCGGCCGGTTTGCAGACCGACGACCTGGGCGCACTGAGCACCGCACAAGTGCGGGCCTTGAGCACCGCCGCCATCAACGCACTCAGCACCGACGCGCTGGCGGCATTGAGCACGGCGCAGGCGGCAGCGCTGACGACATCACAAGTGCGCGCCATAGACGTGGCTGACATAGCCACGCTGGAAACACGAGACCTGGCGGCCATGGGCACGGCGCAAGTGGCTGCCCTGAGCACAGCGCAGTTCGACGCGCTGGGCACATCGCAACTGGCCAACCTGACCACGGCACAAGTGGCGGCCCTGTCTAACGCGCAACTGGATGTGCTGACGGGTGCTGAGCTTTCAGCCTTCGACAGCAACCGCATCAACGCCCTGAGCACCGCGCAAGTCGCTGGCCTGAGCAGCACGCAGCTGAGCACGCTGGACACCGCCGACCTGGCAGCCTTCAGCACGGCGCAAGTGCGGGCCTTCAGCACCGAGGTGATGGTGGCCTTTGACAGCAGCGACCTGGCGGCCTTCACCACGGCGCAAATGGCGGCTTTCACCAGCGCACAAATCCGTGCCCTGGAAACCACCGACCTGGCCGCGCTGACATCCACCAACCTGCAAGCGCTGACCGCAAGCCAGATCGTGGCCCTGAGCACCGACCAGATTGATGCGCTCACCACCACGCAGTTCAGCCACCTGACCGCAGCGCAAGTGGCGGCCTTCAGCACGGCGCAACTGACGGTCTTTGAAACCGACGACATCGCGGCCTTGGGCACGACGCAGTTCGCGGCCCTGACCACGGCGCAGATCGTGTCACTCAGCGACGCGCAGATCACCGGCCTGACCACCGCCGACATCGTGGCGCTGACCACGGCACAAGCGCGCGCACTGACTGACGACCAGATTGTGGCCCTGAGCACCGACCAGATCGTGGCCTTCGAGACCGCCGACCTGGCCGCCATGACCATGACCCAGTACAACGCCTTCCAAGGCGAAGACTGGGCCGCCATGAGCACGGCGCAGTTCGCGGCCCTGCAAGCCGTGACGCCCATCGTGCTGGACCTGGACGGCAACGGCGTCAGCACCACGGCCGCGGCTAACGGCGTCCACTTCGACATCGACGCCAGCGGCAAGAAGACGCAAGTCGGTTGGGTGGGCGCAGGTGACGGCCTCTTGGTACGCGACATCAACGGCGACGGCATCATCAACGACGGCCGTGAACTCTTCGGCAGCGCCACCCAATTGGCTAACGGCCAAAGAGCAGGAGACGGTTTCCGCGCCATGGCCGACCTGGACAGCGACCACGACGGCAAGCTGAGTGCGGGTGACGCTGCCTTCAGTGAGTTGAAACTGTGGGTCGACGCCAACCACGACGGCAAGACCGACGTGGGTGAGTTGAAGGGCCTGGCCGACTTTGGTGTGGTGGAGTTGAACCTGGACTTTGCCAAGGGCACGCAACTCAACAACGGCAACCTGCTGGGCCTGGTGGGCAGCTACGGCACCGCCGATGGTGGCCAGCACGCCATGGCTGACGTGTGGTTTGCGAAGGCGGGGGTTGACACGCCCGTGCTGGGTGATTTGCTGGCCGCGCCGCAGGCTGACTTGCTGGGTGGTGCAGGTGCAGCTTCTGCGGCGCCTGCAGCGTCAGCCGCCGGCACGCACATGGCCATCGGCACCGGGCGCAGCAGCTTGGAGGACGAATTGCTGCGCAGCTCGACGCCGCTGATCTAGCGGCTTGGCAATGGGTGACGGGCGGCGCTTGCACGCAGTGCAAGGCCGCCCAAGCCCATGGCGAAGAGCAGCGCAATGGCGGGTTCAGGTACCGCCGCCAGAGCCAAATCGAAACCGTAGCTTGAGCTGCCGGCCGCTGTCTCTTGCACCCAGAACGAGTAGCTGCCAGCGCCCAGCGCCCCGCTAAACCCCGTGGCGCCCAAGCCGGTGCCTATGCGCGGCAGGATGTCGTTGCCGATGTCGGTGGTGCTGTAGTGCGTCCAGCCCAGCAGGCCCACCGGCGAGCCGCCAGTGGGGTTGACGGTGACCTGAGAGCCTGCTTGCACGCCGATGAAAGACAAGCCCCCTAGCACGGTGGTGCCAGGCTGCACCTTCAGCGACTCCAACCGCATGCCAGCGGGAACGACGACAGTGAAGTAGTCGCGGTCGGCGCCGCTGCCTGGGTTGCCGGTGGTGCCCCGCACCACGTTAGAGCCCGAGGCGATCGACACAAAGCTGGGGCTGGTGCCGATGTTGGACAAGTCGCCCAAAACTGCTTCGTCGTAGACGACGGCAGCTTGTGCGCAGGGCAGAAAAAGCGCCAGGGCGGTCACGCCGCTAAGCAAACGCATTGTTGACATTTTGGGCTCCTGAAGAACAGCGGCGATCCTAGGACTCAAGTGCGCTGCAGCGCAAGACCCAGACACCCGTAGGAGCGTGCAAGACCAGCGAGGTGCAGGACGCTGGCGCACGCCGCCAGGTAGACCTGTTCCCAGCCGGCTCCATGTCGTGCGACAACATCGACGCGGTGGGCTTGTGCCTGGGCCAGCAGCGTTTGGAGCGCCCGCGCCTGCGCAGAGCTTGCTGCTGGCCACCGGCCACGGCACGCTGGGCCGGACGGTGGCTGCCAGCACCGGCCGCGTCACCATCAACTTCGTGTCGGGTCGCAGGCCCAAGATCGACGTCAGCGGGCTGGCGATGAGGCGCTACAACTGAGCGACCGCGCCGGCAGGGAACGGCTGTGCCTGATGACGCCAGAACAGCACGGCGCCGACAATCGACAGCGCGGCCAGCGCGCCGCCCGCCAACCGCCAGGCCATGGCGGGGCTGGTGTCGGAGTCGGTCTGCGGGTTGGGCGCCCCGACCAGCAGCACCTCCCCCAGGGTTTTGCTGCCAGCGGCCAGCGGCAGCGCCTGCGCGCGGTCACGCACGGCCGCCGTCAGGGGCTGGCCCACCGGCAGCGGCGGCGTGAAGCCGGCGTGCGCCACCACCAGGCCGCGCGGGTTGACGACCGCAGCCGCAGCGAAGTGATCGACGCCCTTGTGCAGCGACAGCACCTCCTGCACCAGACCATAGTCGCCGCCGGCCAGCGCCTGGGCCAGGTGCATCTGCAGCGACTGGTTGGACAGGTGCGCCAGGCGCGCCACTTCATTGCGCTGCGTGGCGTGGCTATCGCCCAACCTGCCGGCGCCGAAGATGGCGATCCACAGCGCCAGCAGCAGGCAGCCGCCAAGGCAGGCCAGGACGGCGCGCGACCGCAGCGGCAGTGGCGTTGGCGCGCGGCGCTCGACCTGGTTCCACGACGGCGGCGCTGCGCCGTGCTGAGCGCGCAGCGTCTCGCCCAGCCAGTGCTCGCAAAGCACGCGCAAGCCTGCGGTGTCGAAAGCGTGCGCGGTGCTGCGGCCGGTCAGGAAGTGGATCTGCACCAGCACCCCAAGTCGCTCGCCGGTGCGCCAGAAGTAGACCCAGCGGCGCGGGCTCAGCATGTGCGTGATGACGCTGGCGGGATCGCTGGCGGTGTGGGCGATCCAGTTGTCCAACAGCGTCTCGGCGCCGGGCAGCACGTGGTCCAGCGGCTGCGCGTCACCTGCGCCAGAGGACACACCGCCTTCGCGCATCCAGCGCCAGGCCACTGGCGAACCGCTTTGAAGGTCGATCACGGCGACGCGGCAGCGGTCGGCGCCGAGCTGGCGCCACAGCGGTTCACGCACCGGGTCGGCTGCGAAAGGCTCTTCGGGCAGCACCGAAGGCACAAGGGTGACAAGCGACGCGGGTTCGGTCATGGCCATCTCCAGTGGAACTGCGCAGGCGGGCCGCTCTGCGCATAGAAGGGCCGCCAGAGGCAGGGTGAAGCGCAGTCTAGGGAGGCAGCGCCAGGGCCTGACAGTTCGAAGGGATGGCGCCCCCGCATCCGTGGGGGGTGCGGGCCGCCGCCATTGCCGC
>JANNEX010000618.1:0-2347 GCA_031379155.1 Rubrivivax sp. | reverse complement strand
CTGTCAATGAAACTCTGGCCGCCAAAGCCGGGGTTGACGCTCATGATGAGGATCAGGTCAACCCGGTCGATGACCCATTCCAGCACGTCCAGCGGCTGGCCCGGGTTGAACACCAGGCCGGCCTGTTTACCCAGCGCCTTGATGAGTTGCAGCGTGCGGTCGACATGCAAACTGGCGTCGGGGTGAAAGCTCACCAGGTCGGCACCGGCTTTGCAAAAGGCCGCAGCCAATTCGTCCACGGGCTGCACCATCAAATGCACGTCAATTGGCACGCTGCTGTGCTTGCGCAAAGCCTGGCAGACCATGGGGCCAAAACTTAGGTTGGGCACGTAATGGTTGTCCATCACGTCGAAGTGAATCCAGTCTGCACCTGCGGCGATGACCGCTTTCACCTCGTCACCCAAGCGGGCAAAGTCGGCTGACAAGATGCTGGGGGCGATGCGGTAGGTGGCCATGGCTTCATTCTAGAAGCGCGCCACCTAGGAGCGTGGACGGCAGAAGGTCGTCGGCTGCAACGCGCGGGAAACCGGCACCGCCGGGTATCACCTCCAGCGCCCAGGGGGCAAGCCCTGGGCTTGTCGGTGCTACCCAGCGGTACTCGGTTTTCGCACGTTTCGCTTCGACGCCTTCCGCCGCCCACGCTCCTAGAATCAGCCGCATGTCCACGCCCAAGTCCGCGCCGAAGTCCGCTGCCACAGCCAAGCCCCAATTCAGCTGTGAAGTGCGCGTGCAGTACTTGCCCGACCAGTCACAAGCGCCCGAAGGCCCTTTTGCTTTTGCCTACACGGTGAACATCCGCAACACGGGCGACATCACGGCGCAACTGGTGGCGCGGCACTGGATCATCACCAACGCGCATGGCACGCGCGAAGAAGTGCGTGGACTGGCCGTCGTGGGCCACCAACCTGTGCTCAAGCCCGGTGAGCAGTTTGAGTACACCAGCTGGACACGCATAGATACACCGCACGGGCAGATGCAAGGTACCTTCTTTTGCATGACCGAAGACGCCCGCCCCTTCGAAGCCCCGGTGCCCGCATTTGGGCTGGTCTATCACAGCGCGCTGCACTGAGCAGGCTGCCTGCGCAACGCCTGGGGCCTGCGCCGCACAGGCACTGAACTTCGGTTGATGCGCACCTCCTGGGACCTGACCGCGCTGGCCAACGCCGCCGACCCCAAGGCGAGCCAGGCCGAGCGCCACCTGTGGCTGGTGCGCCTGGTGGAGTGGCTGCGCCATGCGCCACTCACGCCGCCTTCCACGCCTTCCACGTCCGCAGCGCCCGCCAGCCCCTCACCGATGGCGCTGGCCCAGACCCGCACGCCGCTGCCCGCGCTGCGCTTGCGCCACCTGCTCAACCAGCTTGAACGCCAGGACGATTTGCGCGGGCGTGTGCAGGGCCTGGCCCAGGCCTTCTGGCGTGACATCGACGCCGCTTCGCTGTACGCCGACCTGGGCTTTGGCGCACGCCTGTCTTTTGCCAGCGAGCTGGTGCGGCGTTTGCAGAACCGCTGGCTGCCCGGCACACCTGACACGCGCGACCTGGCTGCGCTTTTCATGCTGCTGTTTGAGCCCACCGACGCGACCTGGCTGGAAGCCATCGACGAGGCCACGCTGGCGCGCGCTGCCGCCCTGGTAGGGCCGGGCGCCGAGGCCACGCGCCGCTGCCAGCTTGACGCCATCACCATCCTCATCAGCGGCTTGCACGCGGCCGGCTACACAACGGCGCTGCGCCAGCGCATGGACGCCGCATTGTTGCAGTCAGAACCCTTTCGCCAGATCACGCCGGCCGCCGCCGCCGTGCGCCAAGCCGTGCTTGAAGGGCGCAACGAAGACGCGCTGCGCGAGGCCGCCTACCTGCGCGCGCTGCTTGACGCCTGCCGCCGCGCCGCTGCCAGCGTGCTGCCGCACCTGGAGGCCTACGGTGTGTCGGTCAACATCGTGTTCGATCTGGACCAGCTGGAAAGCCGCACTCAGCGCATTGAAGCGCTGCTCGACGCCGTGCTCGCCCCCGCGCCCTTGCTTGAAGGCCAGCGCCTGCTGCTCGAGCTGGTGCGCGCACTGGACCACGAGCGTGGCGTGCAGACGCTGTTCACGCGCCACTATTCGCTGCTGGCGCGCCAGGTCACCGAACGCAGCGCGGAAAAGGGCGAGCACTATATCACCACCAACCGCGACGAATACCGCCACATGCTGCGCCGCGCCGCCGGTGGTGGTGCGGTGATTGCAGGCACCACCTTCGTCAAGTTTGCGGTCATGGCGCTGGGCATGACGGCGTTTTGGACCGGCTTTTGGTCGGGTGCCAACTACGCCGCCAGCTTTGTCATCGTGATGCTGCTGCACTGGACCGTG
>JANNEX010000604.1:0-5248 GCA_031379155.1 Rubrivivax sp. | reverse complement strand
GTGACGCTGCGCATCGACACGGCGATTGAGGTGGAGTACTACCAGCATGGCGGCATCTTGCCTTTCGTGTTGCGCCAGTTGCTGGCGGCTTGAACACCCGCCGTCATCACACGTCGTGACCAAGGCCATGCGCGGAACCGGCTTTGCCGGTCCGCTGCATGAGCCCCCTCGGGGGGGGCAGCGACCGCAAAGGAGCGTGGGGGCCCTATCTACCGCGCAAAAACAGAGCGTCCAACTCTTTCATCGTCACCTGGCGCCAGGTCGGCCGGCCGTGGTTGCAGGTGTCGGCACGTTCCGTCGTTTCCATCTCGCGCAGCAAGGCGTTCATCTCTTCCAGCGTTAGGCGCCGGTTGGCGCGCACGGCACCGTGGCAGGCCATGGTGGCCAGGATGTCGTCGCGCGCGCGCTGCACGACGCGGCTGGCGCCGGCCTCAGCCAGGTCGGCCAGCACGGACCTGACCAGCTCGGCCAGGTCGGCATCAGGCAGCGCCGCCGGGCGGCTGCGCACCACCAGGGTGCCGGCACTGAGTGCGGCCACATCCAGGCCCAACTCGTGCAGCGTGGCCTGGGCACTTTCTGCCTGCGCCACTTCGGCGGCGGTGGCGGCAAAGCTGACTGGAATCAACAAGGGTTGTGAGGGCAGCGCGCCACTGCTGTGGGAGTCGCGCTTGAGCTTTTCGTAGACGATGCGTTCGTGCGCGGCGTGCATGTCCACGACGATCAGGCCTTGCTGGTTTTCGGCCAGCACATAGACGCCGCCAATCTGCGCCACGGCGCGGCCCAGGGGCCACTGCGTCGGTGTTTGTGTGGACGAGTCAGCCTGGGTCGATGCGCCACGCAGTGCGGCCCAGGTGGCCAGGCCGCTGCCGGGCGCGGCACGCGGTGGCATGGTCCAGGCTGGCGCTGGCTCACGCGCAGACAAGGCAGGCTCGGGCAAGGCCAAGCCAGGCTGCCAGTGTGCACGGGGCAGCGCTTGCGGCGCGGGTTCAGGCTGCGCCTGCGCTTGCGCCACCGCCGCGGCTGCCGAAGCCCGCGTCGGCGCCAACGCCTCTTGCACCGCCCACTGCACGGCCTGGTGCAGCGCACGCCCGTCACGAAAGCGCACCTCGGCTTTGGCCGGGTGCACGTTCACGTCTACCAGCTCGGGGCTGATGGTCAAGAACAGCGCATAGGCCGGCTGGCGGCTGCCGTGCAACTGGTCTTCATAGGCCGCGCGCACGGCGTGGCTGACGAGTTTGTCGCGCACATGGCGGCCGTTGACAAACAGGTATTGCATGTCGCCACGCGCGCGTGCGATTTCAGGCTGGCCGACACGGCCGTGCAATTGCAGCGGGCCACGTTCAGCTTTGAGTGGGCGGCTGGCGGCGGCGAACTCGGCGCCCAGCACATCGGCCATGCGTTGCTCGGCTTGCTCACCTTGCTGTGGCAGACCGGCGCGCCATTGCGCCACCAGGCGGCCTTCATGCCAGACGGCAAACCCGACATCGGGCCGCGCCAGTGCGTGGCGGCGCACGGCTTCCAGCGCGTGGGCCATTTCTGTGGCGTCGGTCTTCAGGAATTTGCGCCGCGCGGGCGTGCTGAAGAACAACTCCAGCAACTCCACCGTGGTGCCCACGGCACGCGCGGCGGGTGTGAGTTCACCACTGCGTGCATGCAAGCGCCAGGCGTGTGCAGCGTCGGCGGTGCGTGTGGTGATGCTCAGGTCGGCCACCGAAGCCATGGCCGCCAGCGCCTCGCCACGAAAGCCCATGGTGGCCACCGATTCCAAATCGGCCAGGCTGCTGATCTTGCTGGTGGCGTGGCGCTTGAGCGCCAGCGGCAATTCTTCGCGCGCGATGCCGGCGCCGTCGTCTTCGACGCTGATGCTGCGCACCCCTCCGGCCAGCAAACGCACGCTAATGTGCGTGGCGCCCGCGTCCAGTGCGTTGTCCACCAGCTCACGCACCGCAGCCGCGGGGCGGTCTATGACTTCGCCAGCGGCGATCTGGCTGATCAGATCGTCAGGCAGCTCGCGTATTCGATGACGCAAGCGCGCGTGCGGCAAGGGCGGGCGCGCATCACTGACAACATTCATGAGCGGAATTGTAGGTGGCGCCTTCTCGCCGCCCAGCAAGTGCGGTACAAAGCCCTAGACTCGCCTATCGCACCGGGTTAGGCCGGGCGGGCAGCCAGAGCCCTGAAATCACCGACAGGGCCGTGATCGTTGGGGAGAGCCGATGTTGAGCTTTTTTGCCGAGCTGGTCACACAGACCGACGAGGACCGCCGCGCTTTTGAAAACCACCCGGTGCTGCTGGACGCCGTGGCCCACGGCATGCCCGTAGAGCGCTACCGCGCGCTGCTGCTGGAGCTCTACCACGTGGTCTGGCACTTCAACCCGGTGTGTGCCGCGGCCGCCAGCCACATTGGAGCGCCGGGCGAAGAATCGCTGCAAGGCATTCGACATTTTTTGTACGAACACATGCACGAAGAGACCGGCCACGAAGGCTGGGTGCTGAATGACCTGGACGCCGTGGGCGTGCCCTTGGCCACGGCGCGCGCGCATGCACCCAGCGTGTACACGCTGGCGCTCAACGGCTACAACTACTGGGCGGCAGACCGCCGTCACCCGTGTTCGGTGCTGGGCATGCTCTATGCATTGGAGGTCATTGCCTCGGTCTACGGCGGGCCTTTTGCATCGGCCATCCGCGAGTCTTTGCTGCTCGACGGCGACCGAGGGGTGTCTTTCATCGATTCACACGCCACCATGGACGCACAACACATGTCCGAGCTGCGACAGGTCATGAACCAGATTTCTGATGACAAGGCGCTGGCCGCCGTGGTGGAATCAGTGCAGGTGAATTTCCACCACTTCACGCGCATCGTCGAAGCCATCTGAACACTGTGAACCTCGCACCCGCCGTCGGTGTGGCAGGCCTTCTGGGCCGGCCCTACAAAACCATCCGGCTTGAGTGGAGTTCAGACCTGCGCCTGCTGCGCGTGCGCACTTGCGTCAGGCCCATCCAGTGCTACAGCCTGGCCGCCATGGGCGAGTTGCAGCAGATGCTGTCCGACATCAGCGCCAACCCCGGCCTGGTGCGGCACTTTGTGATGACCTCCGACGTGCCGCACGTCTTCAATTTTGGCGGCGACCTGGCCCTCTTCGTGCTGCTGGTGCGCGCTGGCGATATCGAGTCGCTCAAGCTCTACGGCAAGCGCTGTGTCGACCTGGTGTGGTGGATGGAAAACGCCGCCAACCTGGGCGTGCACACCACCGTGCTGTCGCAGGGCGACACGCTGGGCGGCGGGCTGGAAAGTGTGCTGCCCTTTCACAAGGTCATCTTCGAAAAAGGCGCGCAGGCCGGCTTTCCAGAAGTGCTGTTCAACCTCTTCCCCGGCATGGGCGCGTGGGACTTCACCATTCGCAAGGGCGGCTTTGCGGTGGCCAACGAGATGATCTTGTCGGGCCGCCTGTACAGCGCTGAAGAACTGCACTATCGCCGCCTGGTGGACGTGGTGGCCGAAGAAGGTGCGGGCGAAGCCGCCATTGAACGGGTGGTGCGCGATGTGGATCCGCGCCACCGTGGCACGCTGGCGGCGCTGCGCGCGCAGCGCATTGCCGCGCCCATTCGCTATGAATCGCTCATGGCCATCGTCGACCAGTGGGCAGAAAGCGCGCTGGGCCTGACCGACCGTGACCTGCGCTTGATGGAACGCCTGGCGCGCGCCCAGGCCCGCAAGGCTGGCGGTGCCGACGAAGGCGCGGTGGAAGAAATCAAGCGCCTGGAGCTTGAAAACGCCTGGGGCGAGCGGCGCACTGGGTTTGAGCGCCGCACCACGGCACCGGTGGTGGGCGACAGGCGCGTGCGATCTTAATCGCTCAGCAGTTAGGAACCCAGCGGTTGTAGGGCCTGCGCGCGCTGCGCCAGCGCCCGCGCTTCGGCGGCGTGGGGCGCTTGTTGCACGGCTTGCAGCAGCAGGCCTACCGCTTCATCCATCCTGCCCAGACGCTCACACGCGCGCGCTTGCGCGGCCAGGCCGTGGGCCGCCAAAGTGGGCGCCAAGTCGGGTTGCAGCGCTTGCAGATGAAACAAAGCCAGCGCGGGCTCACCGGCTTCGGCCAAGGCAATGGCGTGGCCCAGGCGCGGTGCGGTTGACGGGTCCAGCGCCAGCAGCGCTTGGTAGTAGGCGGCAATGGCCGGCCAGTCGGTGCTGAGGTGGTCAGCCGCGGTGGCGTGTTCGGCGGCAATGCCGGCTTGCAGGTGCCAGCGGCTGAGTTGTGTGGCGGCCTGCGCGGCCTGCAAGTGCATCAAGCCCATGCGCACCATGCCGGCGTCCCAGCGGTCACGCGGCTGGCCGGGCAGCAGCACGATGTGGCCGGAGTCATCCAATTGGCCCGTTAGCCTGGCACCGTGCAGCAGCAAGGTGGCGGCCAGGGCATGTGCGTCGGGGTGCGCCGTCACGGGGTGGCTGGCCAGGGCGCGTGCCAGGCGTATGGCTTCCCAGCACAGCGCCGTGGCAGCCGTGTCACCCCGGGCGCGGGCCCGTGCACCGGTGTGAAAGGCCAGGGCCAGCGCAGTCAAGACGGCCTCTCGGCGCGGCGGCAGTGCATGGCCAGCAGGCAGGTGCAGTGACTGGGGCAGCAGGAGTTCACGCGCACGCGCCAGGCGCTGGGTGAGCGCGGCTTCGCTGCACAACAAAGCAGCAGCGATGGTGGCGTGGTCCAGCCCGGCCAGCACGCGCAGCGCCAGCGCGACTTGCGAAGCCAAGGGCAACGCGGGGTGGCAAGCGGTGAACAGCAGCGCCAGCTCTTCGTCATCCAGCTCACCCGCAAAGCGGCCTTGCGGGGGGCTGTGGTGCGGCAGCGCTGCGTCGCCCTCGTCGTCAGGCAGGCTGTCATGGCGACCCGCCACACGCAGCGCGTCAATGGCTTCGTGGCGCGCCACGCGGTATAGCCATCCCGCAGGGTTGGCCGGAGTGCCTTGTGTTGGCCAGACCTCCAGCGCGCGCAGGCTGGCGGCTTGCACGGCGTCTTCGGCCAGGGCCAGATGCGACAGCCCCAGCGAGCGCGCCAGGTGCGCTACCACACGCCGGCGCTGCGTCGCCAACACGGCTTGCAGCTCGGCGTGGGCGGGCTTCATGGCCTTACAGCACTTCGATGCGGCGGATTTCCACCCACTGCGAGCCGCGCAAATGCGGGCAGCTTTGTGCCAGTTCTTCGGCCATGGCGTCGTTGTCGGCCTTGATGACGAAGTAGCCACCAATCACGTC
>JANNEX010000578.1:0-2942 GCA_031379155.1 Rubrivivax sp. | reverse complement strand
CTGCAAAAGTACGTGATCCACAACGTGGCCCATGCCTACGGCAAAACGGCGACCTTCATGCCCAAGCCCATCGTGGGCGACAACGGCAGTGGCATGCACGTGCACCAATCGGTGTGGAAAGACGGCAAAAACCTGTTCGCCGGCGACGGTTATGCGGGCTTGAGTGACTTCGCTCTGTACTACATCGGCGGCATCATCAAACACGCCCGTGCGCTCAACGCCATCACCAACCCCGGCACCAACAGCTACAAGCGCCTGGTGCCTGGTTTTGAAGCGCCCGTGAAGCTGGCCTACAGCTCACGCAACCGCTCGGCCAGCATTCGCATTCCGTATGTGGCCAACCCCAAGGGCCGGCGCATCGAAGCGCGTTTCCCTGACCCCTTGTGCAACCCCTACCTGGGCTTCAGCGCGCTGCTCATGGCCGGCCTGGACGGCGTGGAAAACAAGATCCACCCTGGCGAAGCTGCCACCAAGGACCTGTACCACCTGCCGCCTGAAGAAGACGCAAAGATCCCCACCGTGTGCCACAGTCTTGACCAGGCGCTGGAGTACTTGGACAAGGACCGTGCCTTCCTGACCAAGGGTGGTGTCTTCACCGACAGCTACATCGACGCCTACATCGACCTGAAGATGCAGGAAGTGACCAGGTTCCGCATGACCACGCACCCGCTGGAATTTGAGATGTACTACTCGCTGTAAATCGGCCCCGCCGGTTTTTGTCAGCAGCAGGGCAGCCCCAAAAAGGCTGCCCTTTTTCATGGCTTGAAGCGACGCGCGTCTGGGCCACAATGCCGCTATGCATGGATACCCCTGTCTCCGCTGCGCTGCCCTGGTGGTGATGTGTGCCCTGGGTGCTTCGGCCAGCCAGGCCCAGGACGCCAAACCCGTCTACCGCTGCCCCGGGCCGCCGGTGCTGTACACCGATTCACTCAGCACGCAAGAAGCGCGCGACAAGGGCTGCCGCACGATTGAAGGCGCGCCCATCACTATCGTGCAAGCGCCGCCCAAGCCCAAGCCGCCAGCGTCCACACAGAGCGCGGCCAGCCGGCCTGGCTCGAATGGCGACTCGAAGGTTGACCCCGCCGCCCAGCGCGCCCGTGACAGCGATGCCAGGCGCATCCTGGCCGATGAACTCACCCGCGAAGAAGAACGCCTGGCCGCGCAGAAAGCCGAATTCAACAGCGGCGAGCCAGAACGCCGTGGCGACGAACGCAACTACGCGCGTTTTGCAGAACGCGTGGCCGAAATGCGTGCCGCCATCCAGCGCAAAGAAGCCGACATCGCCGCCATCAAGCGCGAGATTGCCAAGCTGGCGCAATGAACGCCGCGCCCGGGGCCAATGCGGCCCCTGCGGCCACGGGGGCCACCGGGACCGCGGGCTTCGAGGCCTTTGACCAACTGGCCACCATGGTGGCGCTGGTGGACGCTGCGGGCCAGTGCCTGATGGCCAATTCGGCGCTTGAAAACGCACAAGGCCTGTCGCGCCGTGCCTTGCAGCGCACCTGCATTTTTGACTGGCTGCACGACGCCGCCGCGATGCGCGAAACCGTGCAAGCCGTGGCCAACAACCAGGTCGCCACCAGCCGCTTTGATGCCCACCTGCGCCGCCCCGCGCCAGGGCCCGAGCTGCCCGTACACGTCATCGTTAGCCAGACCGACGCTCCTGAGCAAGTGCTGGTGGAGATGATCGAAATCGAACAGCAAACCCGGCTGGACCGCGAAGAGCGCGCGCACACCCTGGCGCAGAGCAACAAAGACCTGGTGCGCAACCTGGCGCACGAAATCAAGAACCCGTTGGGTGGCATTCGCGGCGCCGCGCAGTTGCTTGAGATGGAGCTGACTTCGCGCGACCTGACCGAGTACACCCAGGTCATCATCCAAGAGGCTGACCGCCTGCAAGCCCTGGTCGACCGCTTGCTGGCCCCGCACCGCCGGCCGCACGTGGTGGCCGACGTCAACATCCACGAAGTCTGTGAGCGGGTGCGCTCGCTCATCCTGGCCGAATTTCCGCGTGGCCTGGCGGTGCAACGTGACTACGACACCAGCATTCCTGAGTTTCGGGGTGACCGTGAACAGCTGATCCAGGCCGTGCTCAACATCGCGCACAACGCGACGCAAGTGCTCGCCGAGCGAATGGCCCAGGGTGACGCCCAGTTACGTCTGCGCACGCGTGTGGCGCGCCAGGTCACCTTTGGGCGCCAGCGCTTCAGGCTGGCACTGGAATTGCATATCGAAGACAACGGCCCCGGCGTGCCCGAAGCCATCAAGGACCGCATTTTTCACCCCATGGTGAGCGGTCGCGAAGGTGGCTCCGGGCTTGGCCTGACGCTGGCGCAGACCTTCGTGCAACAACACCAGGGCACAATTGAATGCGACAGTGTTCCGGGGCGGACGGTGTTCAAGATCTGGATCCCTTTGCCTTGATGCGCCCTGACCCGGCGTGAACGACACGCATGAAACCCATCTGGGTCGTCGACGACGATCAATCCATACGCTTCGTGCTTGAAAAGGCGCTGGCGCGCGAGCAGTTTGCGGTGCGCGCTTTTTCCAGCCCGCGCGACGTGCTCAAGGCCCTGGAAGACGACGCGCCGCAGGTGCTGGTCAGCGACATTCGCATGCCCGGCGGCAGTGGCATTGAATTGCTGGCCCAGGTCAAAAAGATGCACCCGGGTCTGCCGGTGATCATCATGACCGCCTACTCTGATTTAGACAGCGCCGTGAGTGCCTTTCAGGGTGGCGCTTTTGAGTACCTGCCCAAGCCTTTTGACGTGACTGCGGCGGTAGACCTGATCCGCCGCGCGGTGCAAGAAAGCCTGCGCGAAGAAGTCGCCGAAGCCTCGCCCGTGCAAGCGCCGGAAATGCTGGGCCAGGCACCGGCCATGCAAGACGTGTTCAGGGCCATCGGCCGTCTGAGCCAGAGCAATGTCACGGTCATGATCACG
>JANNEX010000575.1:0-7876 GCA_031379155.1 Rubrivivax sp. | reverse complement strand
CAGATCATCGACAGCGCCATCCGCCCGGCCTTTCGCGCCGACGACTACGCCGGTGGCTTGAACGCGGCCGTCGACAAGCTGATGCAACGCATCAAGGGCGAAGGCCTGGCAGCACCCAGCCAGCGTGGCGCACCGTCTGATGGCTTTGGCCTGGGTAATGGACAGGGCCTGGGCCTGGGCCTGCAAGAGCTGGGCATGTTTTTCTTCGTCGCCGTGCCCATCATTGGCGCCGTGCTCAGCGGCTTGTTTGGCCGCAAGCTGGGCTCGCTGCTGACCGCCGGCGCGGCAGGTGGCCTGGGTTGGTGGTTGACCACCAGCCTGTTGGTGGCGGCTGGCGCAGGCGTCGTGGCGCTGGTGGTGGTGGGCATCTTTGGCATCGGCTCAGCCCTAAGCGGGATGAGCGGCATGGGCCGGCGAGGCGGCGGTTTGCCCAACATCGGCGGCTGGGGCGGCGGTGGCGGCTTTGGTGGTGGTGGTGGCGGAGGAGGCGGCGGCTTCTCATCCGGCGGCGGTGGCGACTTTGGCGGCGGCGGCGCCTCGGGGGACTGGTGATGGGACTGGGCAAGAAGCTGGCGCGCATCCTCAAACACCGCTGGCTCGACGAGACCGACGCCGAACGCGCGCTGGGCAAGGGCGCACTGGCGCGGCTGCAAGCGCGAGTGGCGGCCAGCGAAAACAAACACAGCGGCGAAATACGCCTGTGTGTGGAAGCCGGCCTGCCGCTGTCTTACCTGTGGCGCAACGCCACGCCGCGCCAGCGCGCGGTGACGATGTTTGGCAAGCTGCGCGTGTGGGACACCGAGCACAACAACGGCGTGCTCATTTATCTGCTGCTGGCCGAACACGCCATTGAAGTGGTGGCCGACCGAGGCCTGGCGCGCTACCTGCCGCAGTCCACCTGGGACGGCTTGGTGGCCGGCATGCGCGACCACTTTCGCGCCGGACGGTTTGAGCAGGGCCTGATGCAGGCGGTGGACGCCATTGACGCCTTGCTGAGCCGGCACTTTGCGCTGGCACCCGGCCAGGCCAACCCCAACGAACTTAGCGACCGGCCCGACTTGCGCTGAATTCAGGCGTTAGCCCTTGCACCTCAAGTGCGCGCAATGCCCAGCGTGAAGCGGTTGTGCCCATCGCGGCGCTCATAGCTCATGCGACTGGCAGTGTTGCGGATCATCAGCAGCCCCAGGCCGCCGACCTGCGCGTCGTCCAAAGAATCGGGCAGCAGCACGGCGTCGGCGTCCAGCGGATCGAAGGGCTTGCCGTCATCGACGATGAGCACCTGCACTTCGTCAAGATCGACTTGCACGTCGATCTCAATTTCACGCCCACGGCCCACGCCAGCGGCGTCGTAACCGTAGCGAATGGTGTTGGTGATGGCTTCTTCCATCACCAGTTCCACCGCCGCCACCGCGTGTTCATCGACCGCGTTGTTTTCCAGGAACTGGCGCGCCTGCAAACGGGCAATCTCCAGGCCCGCAATGTCGGCAGCCATGGGGATCAGCAGCGAGGGTGACTCGGCGCGCATGGGCTTGGATTGTGCGCGTTCAGCTTGCCAAGCGCGTAACCGCCGTTTCGCGGTCGCGCACGATGGGGATGATCTGGTCAAGCGCCACCATCTCCAGTGTGGCTTGCACCACCGGCTGGGCGCCAAACAGCAGCAGCGTGTGGCCGCGTGCGCGCTGGGCGCGCGCCGCTGCAATGATCATGCGCACGCCCATCGACGACAAAAAACTCACCTGGCCCAGATCCACCGCCGCGTCGCCCGCCGCGCCAGCCACCGCCGCGCCAAAGGCCGCGTCGAGCTTGTCCACACCCACGGTGTCCAGCCGCCCGCGCAGGGCCAGGCACAGTGCCGCTCCGACGGGTTCACCTACGCTCATGTCCATGCTTGCGGCTCCGTTTTGCTCAAGGCAGCGTCATCACCAGAATTGAAAAATCATCGTCCAGCGGGCCCGGCCTGGCAAGGGAGCGCACCACGCCAAACAGATGTTCAGGCTCGGACACCCCCGGATCATGGGGCCGGCCCAGCAGTTGCAGGAAGTCCGGCAGACCCCAGTTGTGCCCGTCTTGCGTGACGATCTCAAACACGCCGTCGCTGAACAGGTAGAGGCGCTCACCATGGCCCAGCACCGTGCTGGCGCCCAGGTAGGCGGTGTCGGGCAGGGCGCCGATGACCATGTTGCGGGTCTGCAAAGGCCGCAACTCACCGCCGCCCGCCGGCAACACATAGGCCGGGTGGTGGCCGGCGGAGGCGTAATGCAAGCTGCGGCTGCGTTGGTCATACACGCCGTACCAGGCGGTCAGGAACATGCCGTCGTGGCTGTCCATCTGAAACAGGGCATTGAGACGCGCCAAGACCTGCGCAGGCTGCGTGAGGTCGGCGCCTTGCAGGGTTTGCTGGCGCAGCGTGTTCAGCACCGACGACACATGCATGGCCGCGCCCACGCCGTGGCCCGACACGTCCAGCACATACATCAGCCAGTGGTGTTCGTCGATGAGGTGGTAGCCAAAACCGTCACCGCCCACGCCTGCGCAGGGCTGGAAGTACCACTCCACACGCAGCGGCCCGCTGCGCAGCGGCGGCGGCAGCAGCGACTGCATGTAGCGGCTGGCGCGCGCCAGGTCACGTTCGAGCTCTTCGTTCTGTGCCACTTCTTGCTGGTCACGGAACTCGTGTTTGAGGATCTGGCGGCCCACTTGCAGCACACCGCCCATGGGCACTAACTCGTTGGCAAAGACACGTTTGCCATCGACAAAAGTGCCATTGGTCGAGCCACAGTCGCGGACCGTCAGGTCGTCACCGCGCAGCAGCAATTCGCAGTGCACGCCAGACACTTCAAAGTCGCGCAGCAGCATCTCGCAAGGCGCGCGCCGGCCTATGCGCAAGGGCACGCCCGGGATCAAAGTCAAACGTTGTGGTGCGCCGGCTTCGTCGGTGAAGACAAGGTAGTGCAGCCAACCCTCACGCAGCTGCGGCGCTGGCACCTGGCCGCGCGCGGTGCGGATCATGGTGCGTTCGCCGTCGTCTTCCATGGGCTGCCCGGGTTCAGGCTGCTGGTGCGCGCATCAAGCCGCGCATCAAGCGACGGTCTTGCACACCGTGGTCGATGTGGACCAGTCGGCCAGCGCATCGGCCGCCGCGCCACGTCGCAAGGCCGTCATTTCGGCCACGATGGACAGGGCAATTTCTGGCGGCGTCTGCCCACCCAGATTCAAACCCACGGGGCCGCGCAAGGTTTGCACTTCGGCCGGGCTGACATCAAAGTCCAGCAAGCGCTGGCGGCGCGCTTCGTTGTTGCGCAAAGAGCCCAATGCGCCGACGTAAAAGGCGGGCGTCTTCAGCGCTTCCATCAAGGCCAGGTCGTCCAGCTTGGGGTCGTGCGTTACGGCCACCACGGCGCTGTGCGCGTCAAGATTCATGGCAATCACCAGGTCGTCGGGCATGGCGCGCGACAAGGTCACGCCTTCCATTTGCGCCCACCCTTCGTGGTATTCCTGGCGCGGGTCACACACCGTGACGCGGTAGTCCAGCATCACCGCCATGCTGGCCAGATAGCGGCTGAGTTGACCGCCACCGATGATCAGCAAACGCAAGCGCGGGCCGTGCACGGTTTGCAGCACCGCGCCGTCAAAACGCACCGCATCACCTTCTTCTGACACGCCCAGGTTCACCAGGCCGGTGGCCATCTCCAAACGGCGGCGCACGACGCGGTGTTGCTCGATGGCGGCCAGCAATTCGCGCAATTGGCTCTGCACCCCCAGCGGCTCCAGCACGATCTGCACCGTGCCGCCGCAGGGCAGGCCAAAACGCTGCGCTTCTTGCGCCGACGCGCCATAGGTCGTGGCCTGCGGCAGGCGCGGCGCCAATTCACCACGCTTGACGCGGTCGATCAAATCGTCTTCGATGCAGCCGCCTGAGAGCGAGCCAGCCACCTGGCCGTCGTCACGGATGATCATCAAACTGCCCGGCGGCCGTGGGCTGCTGCCCCAGGTGCGCACCACTGTGCCCATGACAACGCGGTGGCCGCGGTTCATCCAGTCCATGGCGGTGCGGATGACTTCTACGTCCATGCTGTTCAAGGTGTTTTCCTGGTGATGGGAGCGGGCGCAAAGCATGCCACAGACTGCGCGACACCGCCTTGTCCATGGGCAAGTCAATGCAGGGCTTCAGACTGCGCCTCACACCGCGCAATACCGGTCCTGAATCTCGCGGTCGGCCAGCAACGCCGCAGCGTCGCCCTGGTGCACGATGCGGCCCTGGTCCAGGATGTAGGCGCGGTCTGAAATCAACAAGGCGCGCTCGACGTTTTGCTCCACCAGCAGCAGCGTCGTGCCCTGCGCCTTCAGCCTTGTGAAGAGGTTAAACATCTCGTCCACGAGCAGCGGCATGATGCCTTCTGAGGGTTCGTCGAGCAGGATCATGCGTGGCTTGGCCATCAAAGCGCGGGCAATGGCCAGCATCTGCTGCTCACCGCCCGACAGCGACGTGCCTTCCTGGTCCAGCCGCTGCGCCAGGCGCGGGAAGGTCTGCGCAATTTCTGCGATGCGCTCGGCCTCGAGCGCACGGTCTTTGCCGGCGATCAAACCCAGGCGCAGGTTCTCGCGCACGCTCAAACCCGGCACGATGCGCCTGTCTTCAGGCACATAGGCCAAGCCCAAGTGATAGCGCGTGTGGGCAGGCTGGGCCAGCACTTCTTGGCCGTCAAACAGCACTGAGCCCGCACGCTTACTCATCAAGCCCATGATGGCGCGCAGCGTGCTGGTCTTGCCCGCGCCGTTGCGTCCCATCAGGGTGACGATCTCACCCCTGCGCACTTCAAAGTCCAGCCCCTGCACGACGTGGCTGCGGTCATACCAGGCGTCCAGGCCCTTGACAGTGAGCATCAGCCTTGCCCCAGGTAAACACGCCGCACATCGGCGTTGGCCTTGATGTCGTCGGGTGTGCCCTCGGCCAGAAACTCACCGTGGTGCAGCACCAGCAGGCGCTGGCAAATGCCCATCACCAGCTTCATTTTGTGTTCCACCAAGATCACCGTGCGCTCGGCTGCCAGCGCGCTGATGAGGTCCATCATGACGCGCGTTTCTTCGGGCGACATGCCGGCTGTGGGCTCGTCCATGAGCAGCAGCAGCGGCTCGGCGGCCAGCGCCATGGCCACTTCCAGCGCACGCTGCTGGCCATGCGCCAGGTCGGCTGCCGGCTTGTGGCGCAGCGCGGCCAGGCCCACGCGTTCGAGCAGCGCGTCCGCACGCTCGGCCACTTCCTTCAAAGCCGCGCGCGGCTGCCAGAACTGGTAGCGCGCATGGCGCATCTGTGCGGCCACACGCACGTTTTCATGTGCGCTGAGCTGCTTGAACACGTTCGTGATTTGAAAACTCTTGGCGATGCCGATGCGCGCAAATTCATGCTGCGCCAAGCCAGTGATGTCGCGGCCCTGGAACTTCAGGCGGCCGGCGCTGGGCGCAAAAGCGCCGCTCACGACGTTGAAGAAGGTGCTCTTGCCAGCGCCGTTGGGGCCGATGATGGCGGCCAGTTTGCCGGCTTCGAACTTCGCGCTGACGCCGCTCAAGGCCACGAACTTGCCGAAGTGTTTGCTGATGCTCTGCACCTCAAGGATGGGCGCTGTCGAATGGCTCATACGGCACGTTCCAGGCGCTTCATCAGGCTGCCCCACACACCCGCCGGGAAGAACAGCACAAAGACCATGAACACCGTGCCCACCACCGCCATCCAGTGTGTGGTCAGCGTGGTCACCACGTCTTCCAGGGTCAGGAACAGCGCCGCGCCAATGAAGGGGCCAAAGAAGGTGCCCATGCCACCCAGCAAACACATCATCACGGCCTGGCCCGACAGGAGATAGTGCAGGCTGTCGATGGGCACCACGCTGAGGTGCAGCGCGCGCAGGCCGCCGGCCAGGCCGCACAGCGCGGCCGAGATCACAAACACCAGCAGCTTGGTGCGCGCCACGTCATAGCCACAGGCCGCCGCGCGCTGTTCGTTTTCACGCACCGCTTCAATCACCGCGCCAAAGGGCGAAGCCAGCAGGCGCGACACGCACCACAAGGCCAGCGCCACAAAGATCAGCATGACGTAGTACTTGGTCACAGGGTTGAGGAAGTCGAGCGTTAGGCCAGCCACTTCGAATGCCGGCACCTGAATGCCACGCAGCCCGTTTTCACCGCCGGTCCAGCGTTCAGCCTTGTAAAAAGCGTAGTAGACGATTTGCGCCAGCGCCAGCGTGACCATCGAAAAGTAGATGCCACGTGTGCGTATGGCCAAGTAGCCCATGACCAACCCGGCCAGCGCCGCGCTGGCCACACCCAGGCCCAGCGCCAGCACCCAGTTCACACCGCCGTGCACCATGCTGATGCCGGTGAGATAGCTGCCCACGCCCAAAAAGGCAGCATGGCCGAAAGACAGCAAACCGGTGTAGCCAAAGAGCAGATTGAAGCCCACCGCAAAGAGGCCAAAGATGAGGATGTTGATGGCCAGCGCCTGGTAGGGCATGAGCAGCGGAAAGACCAGCAAGAAAGCGATCACCGCCGCCACACGGTGGCGACGCACCGCTTGCACCAGCGTCGTCATGCCCGCCTTCATACCGCCTTGCCGAAAAAGCCCTGCGGGCGCAGCAGCAGCACCACGGCCATGAGCACAAAAATCGACAGCTCAGCCAGATCAGGCGCGATCAAAGATGTCATGGCAAAGACGATGCCTACCAGCAGGCCCGCCACCACCGCACCCGGCAATGAACCCATGCCGCCGACCACCGTGACGACAAAGGATTCAGCCAGCACCGATATGCCCATCTCGGGGTTGACCGCGCGTGTCGGTGCGGCCAGCACACCCGACAAGCCCGCGATGGCCGTGCCAATGCCAAACACCACCAGCCACACGCGCGCCACGTTGATGCCCAGCACCTGGCAGATGTCGCCGTCACGCGCGCCGGCGCGCACGATCAGGCCGTAGCGCGTTTTCTCCAAAAACAGCCACAGCGCCAGCACCACCACGGCGGTGGCGAAGATGAGGAACAAGCGGTACTTGGGAAAGAAGCCAAAACCCAGGTCCACCGCGCCGCGCAACTCAGACGGCGTGGATGACGGCAGGCCTTCAATGCCAAAGGCCACGCGCATGGCTTCAATCAGCACCCAGCTGAGCCCGAAAGTCAGCAGCAGCGGGTAGTCAATGCCGCGCCCATACAGGGGCCGCACCAGGAAGCGTTCAGTCAGCAGGCCTATGCCGCCCACCACCAGCGGCGTCAGCACCAGGCTGAACCAGAAGTTGCCGGTCAGGCCCATGAAGTACAGGCCGACAAAAGCGCCGACCATGAAAAACGCGCCGTGCGCAAAGTTCACCACCGTCAGCATGCCAAAGATCAGGCTCAGGCCCAGCGCCAGCAGCGCGTACACGGCACCCAGGGCGACGCCGGTGACGAGCTGCAGGGCCAGCAGTGAGGGGGTGATTTCCATGCTGGAATTACGTCGTTACTTTGTGCCCCATCTCGTCGCAGGTGCGAAGATTCTTTTCATCGGCGGCCTCAATCGACAGCACACTGAACACGTCGTACTTGTCCTTCATGGCCTTGCTCTTGCTCTCGACGATGACCACGCTTTGCACCGACTGGTGGTCGCACTTGCGGTAGCTCTGCGGGCCTTTGTACCAGTCGTACTTGAGTTGGCGCAACGCCAGGCTCACGCGCACTGAATCGGTGGCGTTGGCGTTTTGCACCGCTTGCAAGACGCTGCGTATGCCGGCGTAGCCCAGCGCGCCGTAGTCAGAAGGCACAGCGCCGCCGTAGGCCTTGCGAAAAGCGTCGTTGAACTTCTTGGCGCTGGGGATCTTGTCTTCCATGCCCCAGTAGTAGCTGGTGCCGCCCAGCAC
>JANNEX010000492.1:0-1705 GCA_031379155.1 Rubrivivax sp. | reverse complement strand
CACCAGCAAAGCGCGTGTGGCCTTGATGCGTTCACGCATGCCGGCCAGTTCTTCTTCCCACATTGCGCGCAGTGCGGGCGTGGTCAGCACCGTGGCCACCACCTGCGCGCCAAAGGTCGGCGGGTTGCTGTAGTTGGTGCGGATGACGATCTTCAGCTGCGACAGCACACGGCCGCATTCTTCGGCGCTGCTGCACACCACACTCAGCGCGCCCACACGTTCACCGTAGAGGGAAAAGCTCTTGGAAAACGAGGTCGAGACGAAGAAGGAGATGTCCTGCGCCATGAAGACGCGCACCGCGGCGCCGTCTTCTGTGATGCCTTTGCCAAAGCCTTGGTAGGCCATGTCGAGAAAGGGCACCAGCTTGCGGCTTTTGCAAGCGGCAGCGATCTGCTCCCACTGCGCCAGCGTCAGGTCGCAGCCCGTGGGGTTGTGGCAGCAGGCGTGCAGCACCACGACGCTGCCGGCCGCTGCGCCTTGCAGCGCGGCCAGCATGGCGTCGAAGCGAATGCCGCGTGTGGCGGCGTCGTAGTAGGGGTAACTGATGACTTCGAAGCCAGCGCTGGTGAACAGCGCGCGGTGGTTTTCCCAACTCGGGTCGCTGATCAGCACGGCTGCATTGGGCTGCAACTTCTTGAGAAAGTCGGCACCCAGCTTGAGCCCGCCGGTGCCACCCAAAGCCTGCACGGTGGCGATGCGGCCGCTGGTGACTGCCGGGTGCTCAGCGCCGAAGACGAGGGCCTGCACCGCTTTGTCGTAAGCCGCAATGCCGTCGATGGGCAAGTAGCCCTTGGCTCTGGGCGACTCGAGCAATTGCTTCTCGGCGGCAGCCACGCAGCGCAACACCGGCAGCTTGCCCTGGTCGTCAAAGTAGACACCCACGCCCAGGTTGACTTTGTGCGGGTTGGCGTCGGCGTTGAACTGTTCGTTGAGCCCCAGGATGGGGTCGCGCGGGGCCATTTCGACGGTGGTGAAGAGCGAGGCAGACATGGGTCGATGATCCTGAGGCTGGCCGGCAGTCGGCTGTGCAAGGACAGGCGCGCTGCGGTAATCTGTGGGGTTGCTCGCGGCGGCCAAAGGCGCTGCACAGCGGGCACGATTCTAAGTGAGCGACCCTGGGAAACCCTGAATGAGCGTGATTGCCCCTGCCCTTGTTGAAGCCCCGGCCCAGGACGCCGCCCATCCTGCGGGAGAGTTCGTCTCGTTCCCCGATTCACCCTTCCAGCTCTTGCAGCCTTTTGCGCCTGCGGGCGACCAGCCTGAAGCCATCACGCAGCTGGTCGATGGCATCAGCGATGGCCTGGCCTATCAAACCCTGCTGGGCGTGACGGGCTCTGGCAAGACCTTCACCATGGCCAACGTGATTGCGCGCACGGGTCGACCGGCGATTGTGTTTGCGCCCAACAAAACCCTGGCCGCGCAGCTCTACAGCGAATTCCGCGAGTTCTTTCCGCGCAATGCCGTCGAGTACTTCGTCAGCTACTACGACTACTACCAGCCCGAAGCCTACGTGCCGCAGCGCGACCTGTTCATCGAAAAAGACAGCGCCATCAACGAGCACATCGAGCAGATGCGCCTGTCTGCCACCAAGAGCTTGCTGGAACGGCGCGACGTCATCATCGTGGCCAGCGTGAGCGCCATCTACGGCATAGGCAGCCCGGGCGACTATCACAAGATGGTGATGACGCTGCGTGTGGGCGACAAG
>JANNEX010000483.1:0-2464 GCA_031379155.1 Rubrivivax sp. | reverse complement strand
GGCTGAAGTGGCAGCAGTGCTGGCGCCGCTGGGCATCACGCCCGACACCTTCATGGCCTTGGTGTCAGACGCTGAAGTCAAGGCGGTACTGATCGCCAACACCGAAGAAGCGGTGGCGCGCGGTGCCTTCGGCGCGCCCACCTGCTTCGTCGGCGAGCAGATGTTCTTCGGTCAGGACCGGCTGGACTTTGTGCAGCAGGCCCTGGCCGAGAGCCTCACACGCTAAACGCTAAACGCTGAACGGCTGCTGCACCGCGAAGCTTGCCGCTGGCCCCAGCGTGAACAGATTTGGCGTCTGGCTGGCTGGCATGGCCGCCCTGATGCGCGCGTGAAAGGCCGTGTAGCTGCCCTTGAAGCCGCCGTGCTTCCATACCTGCAAGAGCTTTTCGGTGAAGGCGCCGTTGTGCTCGCCGTCCATGCTGGTCTGGTTGTCCTGGCAGCCGCTGATCAACAGCACCGCAGGCTTGAAAGCGCCCACCAGTGCGGTGGCGGTGGCGGCAGCACCCGTCACCACCACTTGCGCCAACGCAGCGTCGGGGTCGGCGGCCGCCTTGCGCGCTTGACTGGCCACGTCGGCTTGCAGCTTGTCGTACAGCGCCTTGTGCGCCGCGTAGACACGCATGCCCACCGCGTCGGGCATGAGCTTGGGGCGCATGCCCGGGGGTGGCGGCGGGGGCGTGCGTTCACGCGTGACGCTGCCGCTGTGGCAGCTGTCGGACAGCACCAGCACACGCACACCGGCAGCAAAGCGGCTAAGTTCGAAGTAGAGCTCGTCGTCGATCAACTGGCCGTCAAACAAGCACCAGGTCTCGTCCTTGCGATCGGGCTCGTCCTTGTTGGTGTCAGGCACCTGCCCGCCGTGGCCCGAATAGCTCATGAAAAACAGGTCGCCCGCTTGCAGCGCCTTGGCCGCGCTGCGCATGCCTGCCAGCAGCGCGCCACGCGTGGTCTTTTTGGTCAGCAGCACGGTGGGTTTCATGCCTTGGCTTTTGGCCAACGCGGCCATGTCATTGGCGTCAAATTCGCACGCGGCCAGTGGGCCGTCCCAGCCTTCGTAGGCAGCGGGGTTGACGCTGTTCAGGCCCAGGTGCAGTGACAGGGCTTTGGGCGGGGTGGTGCGATGTGTGGCGGCTTTGCTGGCCATGGGGTCTTCCTTCCATCGTGTTCTTGAGCGGGCCACGCTTGTGGCCTGCGCAGATGATGAAGGCAAGCCCCCTTTGCACCAAGCCCTACTTCGTGGGCAGCGCCTTTGACTACCATGCGCGCCTGGACCCAACCCGCGCGCTGCGCCGCGCCAACGTCATGTGCCTGGCCGCCATCGCCATTGCCCAGCACCCACGGTGGACGTGGCTGCTGGCGTCCAACCGCGACGAGTTTTTCAACCGCCCCGCTGCACCGCTGGCGTGGTGGCAACCCGCAGCTGGCCATGCGCCCATGCTGAGTGGCCGCGACCTCAGCGCTGGCGGCACCTGGCTGGGCCTGAACGCAGCCGGGCTGCTGGCACTGGTGACCAATGTGCGCGAACCAGGGCGCCACTTGTCGGTGTCGCCGTCGCGTGGTGAGCTGGTGCCGCTGTGCCTGGCGGGCCACTCGGTGCAGCTGCTGGCTCACGTGCCGCGCAATGGCTTCAACCTGTTCACGGCCGACCTCGCGCAGGCTGGCGATGCCTCAGCCGCGCAGTGGCTCAGCAACCGCCCGGCGGTGCAGCACCGCCATGTGGGCGCCGGTGTGGTGGGCCTGTCCAATGCCGCCCTGGACACGCCCTGGCCCAAGGTGCAGCGCTTGAAGCAGCGTTTGCAGCAGGCATTGACGAATTGCGACAACACGCAGGCCCTGCTCGACGCCGCTTTTGCCGCGCTGCAAGACCGCGCACCCGCAGCCGACGACGATCTGCCAAGCACTGGCGTGCCGCTGGAGCGTGAACGCCAGCTCTCGCCGGCCTTCATCCGCATCCATGCGCAGGACGGCGCCGTCTACGGCACTCGCTGCTCCACCGTCGTGCTGGTCGAGCAAGCTGGCGCGCGGCGCGTGGTGCATGTGCAAGAGCGCAGCTTTGACGAAGCTGGCGGGCTCAGTGGCCAGCGCGAAGAGCAGTGGGTGCTGCAAGCCGTGCCCTCAAAGCCAGCCGCCCTGCGGCATGATGGGCACTTGCCTCTACACCCGGCGCGCCATGAATCCTGAAGCTCCCGTGCAAGCCCAGCTTGAGGCCTACAACGTGCGCGACCTGGCGCGTTTTGTGGCTTGTTATGCCGACGACGTGAAGCTCTATCGCCCACCCGCCGCCGCGCCCATGTTGAGTGGCAAAGCCGCGCTGGCTGAACACTACCGCGCCCATCGCTTTAACCTGCCGGCCCTGCACGCGGTGCTGGTGGGCCGCATGGTGCTGGGCAACAAGGTCGTGGACCATGAACGCATCAGCGGGGTGCGTGATCAGCCTTTTGAAGCGGCCGTGGTTTACGAGGTG
>JANNEX010000459.1:0-2955 GCA_031379155.1 Rubrivivax sp. | reverse complement strand
CGAAGTTGACTACCTCATCAAAGGCGCCGGTGCCATGGGCCTGGCCTTTGCCGACACGCTGGTCACCGACGCGCAAGCGACGATGCTCATCGTCGACCGCCACCACCGCCCGGGCGGCCACTGGAACGACGCCTATCCTTTTGTGCGCCTGCACCAGCCCTCGGCCAGCTACGGCGTCAATTCACGGCCGCTGGGCCAGAACCGCAAAGACACCCTGGGCATGAATCAGGGCTTGTATGAACTGGCCTCGGGCCCCGAGGTGCTGGACTACTTCGAGCAGGTCATGAACCAGCAGTTGCTGGCCAGCGGCCGGGTGCGCTACTTGCCCATGCATGAGCTCACCGCCGATGGCCAAGTGCGATCGCTGCTCAGCGGTGCCATCACGCCCGTCACGGTGCGGCGCAAGACGGTGGACGCCGCCTTCCTCAACACCCAGGTGCCGGCCACCCGCCCACCCACTTATGCCGTGGCGCCGGGTTTGACTTGCATCCCGCCTAACGCCTTACCTCAGGTCCATCAGGTCAAGCAGCCACCCAGCGGCTGGGTCGTGGTGGGCGCGGGCAAAACCGCCATGGACGCGGTGTTGTGGCTGCTGGACCAGGGTGCTGCGCCCGACAGCGTGTGTTGGATCATGCCGCGCGACTCCTGGCTGATTGACCGCGCCAACACCCAGCCCACGGCCGACTTTTTCATGCAGACTTTTGGAGCGGTGGCGGCGCAATTGCAAGCCGTGGTGGACGCCACGTCCATGAGCGACCTTTACCTGCGCCTGGAAGCCGCTGGCCAGTTGCTGCGCATCGACACGGGCGTGCTGCCCAGCCGCTACTTTTGCGCCACGGTATCAAGGCAAGAACTGGCGCAACTGCGCCGCATCAAAAACGTCGTGCGTTTGGGGCGCGTCAAAGCCATCGAGGCTGACCGCATCGTCATGGAGCAAGGCCAGATTCCGACTGACGCAAACACCGTGCACATCGACTGCAGCGCCAGCGCGGTGGAATTCAAGCCTGCGCAGCCGGTGTTCCAGGGCCCGCACATCGTGCTGCAAATGGTGCGCGCCTGTCAGCCGGTGTTTTCAGCGGCGCTGATTGCGCGCGTGGAAACCACGCTGGACGACGAGGCGGCGAAGAACAGCCTGTGCCCCGCCACCATGATGCTCATGGACAGACCGCGCTGGCTGGAGATGCTGGCTTTCAACATGGCCAACCAGCAGCGTTGGACACGCGACGAAGGCTTGGCCAAATGGCTGGTCAAAGCCCGGCTGGACAGCTTCACGGGCCTGACGCGGGCGGTGACTGAGGACGAAACCGACAAGCGTGAACTGCTGCTGCGCATCAAGGCCCTGGGCGGCTTGGCGCGGCCCAAGATTGCGGCCTTGTTGGGTGGCGGCTGAGCTCGTGTCGGCGCCAAACACCTCGTGTGCCGGCACGCCCGCCGTGCCCTGAAGCTGCGCGCCGTGACTCAATTGCTACGCCAGAGTTAATACAAGACAGGTGTTTTCCCGCGTCAGGCGTGCTGCCAATTCGGCCCAAGCGTGCGCCCTTGCCGCTGGCGCAGCGCACCCGCTCTTTGTGCAGTGCTTGTGCTGCTGGGTGCGCGTCAATGTGTCGCAATGGACCGGCACACCGCCCAAGTGAGGGCAAGCCCCACGTGGACGCCGCCGGCCTTTTGCTCCACGCTTGTAGCTTCGCCGAATGCAGGAGAGCGCCCATGACACCGTCCGTTTTTGACTACCACGCACCACGCTCGGTGGACGACGCCATCCAGCTGCTGTCCAGCCTGGGCGACGACGCCAAGTTGCTGGCCGGTGGACACAGCCTGCTGCCCATGATGAAGCTGCGCTTCGCCGAGCCCAAGCACCTGATCGACCTGGGCAAGATCGCCGGCTTGAAGGGCATTGCGCAAGTCGGCAATGAAGTCCACATCGGCGCCATGACGACCGAGCACGAACTGCTCAACTCCAAACTGCTGGCTGAGAAACTGCCGCTGCTGGTGGAAGGTGCAAGCTGGATTGCCGACCCGCAAATTCGCTACAAAGGCACCATCGGCGGCGACATCTCGCACGGCGACCCGGGCAATGACCAGCCCGCGCTGATGCTGGCACTGGACGCCAGCTTTGTGCTCAAAGGCCCCAAGGGCGAACGTGTGCTCAAGGCCGACGGCTTCTTTCTGGGCCTGTACACGACACAGATGAAAGCCGACGAAATCATGACGCAGATTCGCCTGCCCATTCCGGCTGCGGGCAGCGGCGGCAGCTACCAAAAGCTCAAGCGCAAGACGGGTGACTACGCCACGGCGGCCACGGCCGTGATGCTGCAAGTGCAGGGCGGCAAAGTCAGCGCGGCACGCATCGCACTGACCAACGCCGCGCCCACGGCTTTGCGTGCCAACGCCGCTGAAGCCGCGCTGCTGGGCAAGGCCATCGACAAGGCCAGCTTGAATGCGGCGGCCAATGCGGCCATGGCCATTTGCGACCCCATGGTCGACCAGCGTGGCGACGTTGACTACAAACGCGCGATGTGCGGCGAGATGACACGCCGCGCCATTGAAGCGGCTTACGCAAGGGCAATCAAAGCATAGAAGGTGGCGGAGACAACGATGACGAACACACACAACATAACTTTCAAACTCAACGGCAAGGCAGTCAGCGTGGCGGTGGAGCCGCGTGAACTGCTGATCCATACGCTGCGCGAAAAGCTGGCCCACACGGGCCCGCACATCGGCTGCGAAACCAGCCACTGCGGCGCTTGCACGGTGGACGTGGACGGCATGTCGGTGAAGAGCTGCACCGTGCTGGCTGTGCAGTGCGAAGGTGCCGACATGCTGACCGTGGAAGGCCTGGAACAGGGCGGTGTGCTGCACGCGCTGCAAACCGCATTTCACGAAGAGCACGGCTTGCAATGTGGTTACTGCACGCCGGGCATGATCACGCGCGCCTACCGCTTGCTCAAAGAAAAC
>JANNEX010000454.1:0-2258 GCA_031379155.1 Rubrivivax sp. | reverse complement strand
CAGGGTGGCCAAGGCACTCAGGTTCATGCCGCTCAAGCGCACAGTTATGAAGGACTGAACACGCCCAGTGTGTGGCGCACCAACCGCACCCACGCGGCGGCCAAGGTGGATGCGCTGGCCAGCAATGGCATGGATGAGATTGAGATTCCGGCGTTCTTGCGCAAGCAAGCGGATTGATCGGGGCAGGTGCCTGAGCAAGAAACAAAGGGTGGCTGCGGTCGCCCTTTGGTTTTTGGCAGGGGCCTCCGTCAGCGACCCCGAGCTGCTTTGTCGGCTTCAATCGCATCAAGCGGCAGATGGCTGAATGGCGGATGGTCAGCCAGAGTGCATGCATGCCAATGCAATGCATGCACTGAGGGCGCAAAGGAGCGGTGAAGATGGCCATGTTGACTGTGCGCAATATTCCTGACGAGGTGCACCGGGCTCTGCGCGCGCGGGCCACCCAGCACGGCCAGAGTATGGAAGCCGAGGTGCGCGGAATTCTTGAGTCAGCGGTCAGCCCGAAAGGACGCGTGAAGTTGGGTTCGCTGCTGGCTGACATGGGCCGGCAAGCCAAGCTGACCGACAAGGAATTTGCTGTCTTCGCGCAAGTGCGCGACAAGTCTCCGGCGCGCCCGGTCAGCTTCGAGTGATCTTGCTCGACACCAACGTCGTGTCGGAGCCGCTGCGCCCTGCGCCCGACGCCCGTGTGGTGGAGTGGATCGACGCGCAGCCGCTGGAAACCCTGTTCCTGTCGGCCATCACCGTGGCCGAATTGCGTGCCCGCGTGGCGCTGTTGCCCACAGGCAAACGCCGCACGGGCACGCAACAGAGCCTGGACAAGCGCGTGCTGTCGCTGATTGTGGGCTGTTTGCGGGCCGTGTACTGCCCTTTGATCTGCCCTGCACGCAAGCCTATGCCGAACTGATGGCCAGGGCACGGAGCGCAGGACTGGCCATCAGCACCGCCGACGGCTACATCGCCGCCACGGCCGCCGCCAACGGCTTCACCGTAGCCACCCGGGACAGTGGCCCTTTCAAGGCCGCAGGTGCAGCGGTGATCAACCCGTGGATGGGCTGAAGCGGCTGGCCCCAGGCATAGCGCATCGGGTGGATCGTCCACCCCGCGTTGTGGCCAGCGCAGCGCTTTGCCGCTAGCATGAGTTGGCCGATGGCAAGGCCGCCGAAGTCGGGCATCAAGCGGGCATCAAGCGGTCATCAAGCGGGCATAAAGCGGGCACCAGGCGAGCACCAGACAGTGAACGCGGCCCACACGCAAAAGGACTCAACATGCCGACTGCACAACCGATCGCCCAGCCGATCACCCGGCCGATCACCCTGACCCTCAGCTTCAACCCACCCGGCCCGCAGTTCGCCATCCCTGGCGACGCCGTGATGCCCCGCATCACGGCCACGGCCAAACTCAGCGGCGTCACGCCCGACCCCAAGTCGCCGCCGGTCTACACCTGGAACGCGACGCTGACTTTTGACGGCAGCGTGACGCCGCACGGCCAGGGCCGCAGCACGGCGCACAAGGCCATCGCCACTCAGCTGGGACCGCTGAGCACCTGGCTCATACCACTTGCCGAAGTGCGCGGCGGTGTGCTGACGGTGACGGTATCGGTCAAGGTCGGCACGCGCAGCGCAAACGCCACCAGCCAAGGCCTGACCATCATCGGCAGCAACCCCACACCGGCGGCCATCAAGGCCAAGGCCAATGCCATCGGCGCCAACAAAGTGCGCTTCAGAAAACAGATGCGCCAGGAAAGCACGTTGCGCCAGTTCACGGCCGCAGGCTGGCCGCAGTTCAGCGCCGACAACCTGGGCGGCGTGGGTCTGTGCCAGATCACGCGGCCCGCGCCCACCGCCGACCAGACCTGGAACTGGAAAGACAACGTGCAGGCCGGCTGGACGCTGTACTTAGAGAAAGAGCGCATGGCGCGCGCCTACGCTGGCCAGGTGCGCGGGGGTGCGCAATTCCGCGCCGCCGTGCAGGGCTGGAACGCGCAGCCCGCGCGCAAGGGTTTGCCGGCGGTGGCCATCAGCTTGCCCGACTACAGCGCCGACCAGTTGGAGCTGGACACCATCCGCGGCTTCAACGGCTTTGCTGGCGGCCTGCATGAATTTCGCGTGCGCGCCGACGCCCGTGGCCTGCTGGTGGTGACGCTGGACGCCACGGGCCGCAACGGCAGCGCCGAATGGGAACGCGTGCCGGTGGCAGAACGCGGCAGCGCGGGCGACCCCAACTACGTGAAAAACGTCGAAGCGCAGGCGGACTTT
>JANNEX010000592.1:0-4316 GCA_031379155.1 Rubrivivax sp. | reverse complement strand
TCACGGCCTTCTGGTCACGCGGCGTGAAAGCGCGCAGCGCGTGCTGCACGCGGTTGCCCAGTTGCGCCAGCACGGTGTCGGGCACGTCAAGCGGGTTCTGCGTCACGAAGTAGACGCCCACGCCTTTGCTGCGCACCAGGCGCACCACCAGTTCGATGCGTTCCACCAGCGCGGCCGGTGCGTCCTTGAACAGCAGGTGGGCTTCGTCAAAGAAAAACACCAGCTTGGGTTTTTCCAGGTCACCCACCTCGGGCAGCAATTCGAACAGCTCGCTCAGCATCCACAGCAAAAATGTGGCGTATAGGCGCGGCGCGTTCATCAACTGGTCGGCGGTCAGGATGTTGACCACACCCTTGCCGTCCACCGTCTGCATGAAGTCGGCGATGTTGAGCATGGGCTCGCCGAAAAACTTGTCGCCGCCTTGTTCGTCAATCTGCAACAGGCCGCGCTGGATAGCGCCCACGCTGGCGGCGCTGATGTTGCCGTACTCGGTCGTGAACTGGCTGCCGTTGTCGCCCACGTACTGCAGCATGGCACGCAGGTCTTTCATGTCCAGCAGCAGCAAGCCGTTGTCGTCGGCAATCTTGAACACCAGGTTCAATACACCGGCCTGGGTTTCATTCAGCGCCAGCATGCGGGCCAGCAGCAGCGGGCCCATGTCAGACACGGTGGCGCGCACCGGGTGGCCTTGCGTGCCAAACACGTCCCACAGCGTGGCCGGGCAAGCAGCGCTGGCCGGCACAGGCAGGCCGCGCTCTTTCACGATGGCAGCCACTTTGGGCGTTAGCGTGCCGGCTTGTGTGATGCCGGTCAGGTCGCCCTTGACGTCGGCCATGAACACCGGCACGCCCAGCTTGCTGAAGTTCTCGGCCAGGGTTTGCAGCGTGATGGTCTTGCCCGTGCCGGTGGCGCCGGTGATCAGGCCATGGCGGTTGGCCAGGGCGGGCAGCATGTGGCATTCGATGCTGCCGCGCTGGGCAACGAGGATGGGGTCGGGCATGGGGGCTCCTGCAGCGGCGCGCTGTCTTGGTAAATCCGGGCAAGTCTGGCCAAGTCTAGCCTTGCAATTTGTTCAGGCTGGCCTGGCACCAGCCACGGTCAGATTCAGGCAGCGCCGCAAAGGCGGCTGTGGCCTCTTGCAGTGCGTGGGCTTGGCCAGCGGTATTGCCGGCCGCGCGCTCGGACAAACTCATGGCCTCCCAGCCGAAAAATTGCTCCAGCGCAGCGCCTTGGTGTGCGGCCACGATGTCCAGGCACTGCTGCGCATGTTGGCGCGCCTGCGCCGCGTCGCCGGCTTTGATCCAAGTCATGGCCAGACGGTATTCGGCGCGTTCGGTCTCCAGCCAGGTACCGGCCAGGGCCCAGTAGCGCCGGCCAGTTTGCGCGGCCAGGATCATCAACTCACGCTCGGCGGCGCTGCGAACGGCTTTGTCTTCCAGTGTGCCGGCAATGCCGTTGCCGGCGATGGCCAGCGCGCGGTGCGCGGGGTCTTGGTCGGGCAAGTGCGCGGCGTCGCTGCGGGCCATGGCTTCGTTCAACAAGCGCTGGCTGCGCGCGACGTCATGGGCGCCCAGGTTGGCGGCGGCCAGGGCCGTGATGCGGATGTTTTCGCTGCTTGAGAGGCCCGCACGTTCATCGGCCAGGCCGCCTGCCAGCTTCAGGCTGGCCATGAAGCGGCGAACGGCCTGCCCGGCCAGTCCGTCACTGGTGCCCAAGCCCAGCGCGGCCAGTTGAGACTGGAATTGCAGGCCGTCGGCCCAGCGCCCCAGATGCTCGCCAAACACATGGTGGGCCAGGTGCGCCATGGGCAGCACCTGCGCTTCTTCGCTGACCAGGGTTATGCCTTGCTGCGCCAGACGCGTGGCCACAGCGGGTGCATCGGTGGCGTGCTCAGTCCAGGCCTGGTCGAGGAAAGTGTCGAAGTCCATCGTGTTGCTCCTTTTCCAACACAAACGGTAGCCTAGCCCACGTGCCCGGCCAACAGGGTCGCCCCAGGTAAAATGCGCGGCTCTTCTTCAGGGGTTCAGCACTTCATGGCGGGTCATTCCAAGTGGGCCAACATCCAGCACCGCAAGGGCCGGCAGGATGAAAAACGGGGCAAGGCCTGGACCCGCGCCATCCGCGAGATCATGGTCGCGGCGCGCCTGGGCGGCGGTGATGTCTCGGCCAACCCGCGCCTGCGTTTGGCGGTGGAAAAGGCCAAGGCGGTGAACCTGCCGGTGGACACCGTCAAGCGCAACATCGACAAGGCCACGGGTGCGCTTGAAGGTGTCAACTACGAAGAAATCCGCTACGAAGGTTATGGCATCGGCGGCGTGGCCATCATCGTCGACTGCATGACCGACAACCACGTGCGCACCGTGGCCGAAGTGCGCCACGCCTTTAGCAAATACGGCGGCAACATGGGCACCGAAGGCTCGGTGGCCTTTCAGTTCAAACACTGTGGCCAGTTGGTGTTTGCGCCCGGCACCAGCGAAGACAAAGTTATGGAAGTGGCGCTGGACTCGGGCGCCGAAGACGTGGTGACGGGAGACGACGGATCGATTGAAGTGCTGACCGCGCCACCCGACTTTGAAGCCGTGAAGCTGGCGCTGGAAAAGGCCGGCCTCAAAGCCGAAGTGGCCGAGGTCACCATGCGCGCTGAAAACAGCATCGAACTGTCGGGTGAAGATGGCGCACGCATGCAAAAGTTGTTGGACGTGATTGAAGACCTCGACGACGTGCAAAACTTCTATCACAACGCCCTGCTCAACGAATGAAGGTACTCGTCATCGGCGGCGGCGGCCGTGAACATGCGCTGGCCTGGAAGTTGGCGCAAGGCGAGCGCGTGCAGACCGTGTACGTGGCACCCGGCAACGGCGGCACCGCAGTGGACCCGCGCCTGAAAAACCTGCCGCTGACTGACCCCAACGAACTGGCCGACTTTTGTCAGGCCGAAAAAATTGCCCTCACCGTGGTCGGTCCCGAAGTGCCTTTGGCCGCTGGCGTGGTGGATGTTTTTCGTGCCCGTGGCCTGCGCATCTTCGGCCCCACGCAAGCGGCGGCACAGCTGGAAAGCTCCAAAGCCTTCGCCAAAGACTTCATGCAGCGCCACGGCATCCCCACCGCGCTGTACGCCACCTTCACCGACGCTGCGGCCGCACACGCGCATGTCGACCAGCATGGCGCGCCCATCGTCATCAAGGCCGATGGTCTGGCGGCTGGCAAAGGCGTGGTGGTGGCCATGACTGCGGCCGAGGCACACACCGCCATTGAGCACATGCTGACAAGCAAGGGCGAACGCGTCGTCATCGAAGACTTCATGGCTGGCGAAGAGGCCAGCTTCATCGTCATGTGCGACGGCAAAAACGTGCTCGCCCTGGCCACCAGCCAAGACCACAAACGTGTGGGCGACGGCGACACAGGCCCCAACACCGGCGGCATGGGCGCCTATTCACCGGCACCGGTGGTCACGCCCAACGTGCATGCCAAGGTGATGCACGAAATCATCCAGCCGACGATTGCCGGCATGGCGCGCGACGGTGTGCCCTTCAGCGGTTTTTTGTATGCGGGCTTGATGATCGACGCGCAAGGCCAGCCGCGCACGGTGGAGTTCAACTGCCGCCTGGGCGACCCCGAAGCGCAGGTCATCCTGATGCGCTTGAAGAGCGACCTTTTTGAAGTGCTGATGCACGCCACCGACGGCACCCTGGACGCCGTTGAACTGCAATGGGACCGCCGCACCGCGCTGGGCGTGGTGGTGGCCGCACACGGTTACCCGGCCGCGCCGCGCCAGGGCGATGGCATCACCGGCCTGGCTGCGGCTGCGCCCGAGTTGCAGGTCTTCCACGCCGGCACGGAATTGAACGACGGCTTGCTCAGCAGCAGCGGCGGCCGCGTGCTGTGCGTGACTGCGCTGGGTGACTCGGTGCGCGTGGCGCAGCAGCGCGCGCTGGACGCCGTCAAGCAAGTCAAGATGGCCGGCGCGCACTGGCGCAACGACATTGGCCACCGTGCCATCAAGCATTGATCTAGGTTTTGAGTTCAGCCCCGCTTGAACTGCCTACCGGCGCCGTGCTTTTGCAGGGCAGCACGCTGGCGCGCGCCGTTCTGCGTATGGCCGGATGGAAGTTGCTCTTCAAAGGCCTGCCGGCGCGCCAGGGTGTGGCCGTGATCTATCCGCACACCTCCAACTGGGACTTCATCGTGTTGATGCTGGCCAAGTGGGCGATAGGTTTGCCGGTCACCTTCTGGGGCAAGGACAGCCTGTTTGCCTGGCCGCTGTTTGGCGCCTGGCTGCGCCACATGGGCGGCCTGCCGGTGGCACGCAGCCGGCC
>JANNEX010000587.1:0-4977 GCA_031379155.1 Rubrivivax sp. | reverse complement strand
GGCAGCTATGCCCGCCTGTACCGCAGCGCCGCTCTGGCCGCTGCGGCCGACTACGGCCAGACCGCTGGCCGCGTGCAGGGCCTGCTGCGCGTGGCCGGCGCGGGCATGGACTTGGCTGCGCTGCAAGCCACCGTGCAAGCCCAGCAACTGCCCCACGACTACGTGCAGGCAATCGGCGCTGCGGCGGCTTCGTTGACCGCTGGCGTGGCGATATCACAGGCTTGCTGGTTCTATCCCGGCGGCGGCTGTTTGGACCCGGCGCAGTGGGTGCGCGAAGCCCTGGCCGCGCCCGGCATCGCGCTGCGCACAGACCGCACGGTGCACCGCCTGGAACGCGATGGCGAGCAATGGCGCTTGCTCGACGCACACGGCACTGAGTTGGCCCGATCAGCCATCGTGGTGCTGGCCAACGCGGCGCAGGCCAGCCGGCTGCTGCGACCCCTGGGCCACAGCGCCTGGCCGCTGCACGAAACACGGGGCCAGGTCACGCACTGGTCGAGCGCAAGGCCGCCGCCCTTGCGCCTGCCGGTGGCCGGCGAGGGCTATGCCGTGCCCTTGTCGGGCGGATTGCTGTGCGGCGCCACGCGCCAGGCTGATGACACTGACCCGCAACTGCGCCACGCCGACCATCTGCACAACCTGGAACGCCTGCGCAGCCTGTGCGCGCTGCAAGCCCCCAGCGACCCCGCTGCCTGGCAAGGCCGCGTGGCCTGGCGGCTGCATGCCGATGACCGGCTGCCCATCGCCGGGGCCTTGCCCAGCCCCACCTTGCCCGCAGCCACACGCCGCGACCAAGCGCGGCTGCTGCCACGCGTACAAGGTCTGTTTATATTGACGGCCCTGGGTGCGAGAGGCCTGACGCTGGCGCCGCTGCTGGGCCGCCTGATTGCCGCGCAGGCCACAGGCACGCCGTGGCCGCTGGAGCAAGACCTGACTGACGCCATCGACCCCGCGCGCTGGATGGTGCGCGCGGCGCGGGCGCAGCCTTAACCGGCTTGACCGGGCACGGCAGGCTTGTCAGCCTCGTCGGCCTCATCCCCATCGTCAGCAATCGGCGGCAATCCGGCAGCTTTGCGGGCTGCCTTTTCCTTGTCTTTTTCTTCTTTCTTTTTCTTCTTCGCCAACTCGCGCTGGCGCTTTTCGAAGGAATAGTTGGGTTTGGCCAAAGCGTGTCCTTGGATATGGGGTGTGGGCTGCTGTCCCCCCGATTAGAACACCAGCGTCTGCACGCCTTGAGCCGTGCCCAACAGGCACAGGCTGGCGCGGTGGCGGGCAAAGATGCCCACCGTCACGACACCCGGCCACTGGTTGATTTCAGCCTCCATGGCCAGCGGGTCTTGGATGCTCAGGCCGCGCACGTCCAGGATGGGATGGCCGTTGTCGGTGAGCACGCCAGCGCGCAGCGCGGCGCTGCCCCCCAGCGCGGCAAAACGGCGCGTGATTTGTGCGCTGGCCATGGCTATGACCTCTACCGGCAACGGGAATGCGCCCAGCACCGGCACGTGTTTGCTGGCATCAACGATGCACACAAAACGCTGCGCCAAGTCGGCCACGATCTTCTCGCGCGTGAGTGCCGCTCCCGCGCCCTTGATCATGAAGCCGCGCGGGTCTATCTCATCGGCGCCGTCCACGTAGACCGGCAGGCTGCTGACGCTGCTGGCTTCAAACACCGCAATGCCATGCGCCAACAAACGCTTGGTGCTGGCTTCAGAGCTGGACACCGCGCCGCGAAAGTGCGTCTTGATGCCGGCCAGTGCGTCGATGAAATGGTTCACCGTGCTGCCCGTGCCCACACCCACCAGTTCACCGGGCACCACGTGGGCCAGCGCTGCACGGCCGACCAGGGCTTTGAGTTCGTCTTGGTTCATGACGCGGGATTATCCGCAAGGCAGACCCTGATCAAGGCCCGGCTGAGACAATGCACACCATGTTTTCAGTCCCCTACCCGCTGGCCCGCCCCTTCCTGTTCGGACTGGACCCCGAAGCCGCCCATGACCTGACGCTGGGCAGCATCGCCCGCTTGCAGAACACACCCGCACAGTGCCTGTGGCAGCAGCCGCGGGTGGCTGACCCGGTGACGGTGGCCGGCCTGAAGTTCTCCAACCGCGTCGGCCTGGCCGCCGGCCTGGACAAAAACGGCCGCTGCATCGATGGCTTGGGCGCCATGGGCTTTGGCTTCATTGAAGTCGGCACCGTCACGCCGCTGGCACAAAGTGGCAACCCCAAGCCACGCATGTTCAGGCTGCCCGCGCGCCAGGCCCTCATCAACCGCCTGGGTTTCAACAATGACGGCCTGGACGCTTTTTTGGCCAACGTGCAGCGCGCGCACAGCTTTCGCGCCGCCGGCGGCATCGTGGGCTTGAACATCGGCAAAAACGCGGCCACACCGATTGAACGTGCGGTGGACGACTACCTGATCGCACTCAACGGCGTCTACCCGCATGCCGACTACATAACGATCAACATCAGCAGCCCCAACACGCACAACCTGCGCGCCTTGCAAAGTGACGCGGCGCTGGACTTTTTGCTGTCGCTCCTGCAAAAGCGGCGGCTCGAACTGGCGCAGCAACACGGCAAACAAGTGCCGCTGTTTGTGAAGATCGCGCCCGATCTTGATCCGCAGCAAGTGCAGGTGATTGCCACCACGCTGCTCAAGAACGCCATCGACGGTGTCATCGCCACCAACACCACGGTGGCACGTGACGCCGTGCAAGGCCTGCCTCACGCCGCCGAGGTGGGCGGCCTGAGCGGTGCGCCGGTGTTTGAGGCCAGCAACCGCGTCATCCGTTTGCTGCGCCACGCGCTGGGCGCGGGACCCGCCCTCATCGGCGTGGGCGGTGTCATGAGCGGCGCTGATGCGCGCGCCAAGATCGAAGCCGGGGCCGATCTGGTGCAGATCTACACCGGGCTAATCTACCGCGGCCCGGCCCTGGTGGCCGAAGCGGCGCGCGCCATCAAACGCTGATTCAGTCGCTGATCAGTCGCTGATCAGTCGCCGCGCACCACGCCTTCCTTGCGTGGGTCGGCGCCGCCAAACCAAGCGCCAGGCGTGCGTTGAATGGCGTGAGCGCCAGTGGGCAAATCGAACTCGAGCGGGCTGTGCCCACGCGCGCGCAGCGCTTGCAGCGTGGCGGCCGGGAAGCGGCCCTTTTCCAGCAGCGTGGCACTGTCGACGGCGCCGAAGTAGGGCAAGTCGATGGCGCGCTGCGCGTCCAGGCCCCAGGCCAATGTGCCCAGCAGCGTCTTGGCGGTGCAGTGGATGATGACCGGCCCGCCCGCTGAGCCCAAGCTCATGGCCAGGCGGCCATCGCGTTTGTCAAAGACCAGCGTCGGGCTCATGCTGCTGCGCGGGCGTTTGCCGGGCTCGATGCGGTTGGCCACGGGGCGGCCCTGGGCGTCGGCGGGCAGCGCAGAAAAATCGGTCATCTGGTTGTTGAGCAAGTAACCACCGGGCTTGCCCGTGCCGCCGTCGGCCATCACGCCCGCACCAAAGGCGTATTCGATGCTGCTGGTCATGGCCACCGCATGGCCTAACTCGTCAACGATGCTGATGTGGCTGGTCCCATGTTCAACTTGTTCGGCCATGGGTGCGTAGGTCAACGGGTTGGCACCCGGCTGGCCGGCGGGTGCGACGGGCATGCGTTGTGGGCCGATGAGCGCCGCACGTTGGCGCAGGTAGGCGGGTGCCAGCAGGCTGGCCCAGCCACCGGCCGGCGCGACCACAAAGTCGGGGTCGCCGACAAACTGCGCGCGGTCGGCGAAGGCCAGGCGCGCGGCTTCGAAGTAGCTGTGCAGCCAGTCGGCACTGGGCACACCATGGTGCAAAGGCTTGGCATCGGGCTGCAGATACGACATAACGCCCAAAGTCTGCATGATGGCCAAGTGGCCCGAAGACGGCGGCGGAAAGCCGCAGACGCGCCACTGCGCCATCCAGTCGGTGCAAATGGGCTGGCGGCGTTTGGGCTCATACGCCGCCAGATCAGTCAGCGTCAGCGGCCCAGGCACGGCGTGTTCACGCACGCGCTTGACCAGGTCAACAGCGATGGCGCCTTGCACCATGGCGCTGCTGCCTTGCTGGGCCACGGCGCGCAGCACATGGGCCAGCGCCGCGTTGCGCAAGACATGGCCCACCGGCCGCGCCTGGCCTTGGGTGTCGTAATAAAAACGCAGCGCCAGTGGGTCGCGGCGCAGGTGCGGGCTGCTGGCCAACAGGCTGTGCAGGCGCGGGCCGATGGCAAAGCCTTGTTCGGCCAGTGTGACGGCAGGTTCAAACAAGCGCGCCCAGGGCAGGCGGCCGTGTTCTTGGTGCGCCGCTTGCAGCATCTTCAGCAGGCCCGGGGTGGCCACAGCGCGGCCGCCGAAGAGGGCATCACGCGACGGCAGGGCCGTGCCATCTGCCGCCAGGAAGGCGCGCGGATTGGCCTTTGCGGGCGCGGTTTCGCGGCCGTCCCAGGCCTCCACGTTTTGGCCGTCCCAGTGCATCAAAAAGGCGCCGCCGCCTATGCCGCTGGACTGTGGCTCCACCAGCGCCAGCACCATCTGCACGGCCACTGCCGCGTCCACGGCCGAGCCGCCTTCGCGCAGGATTTGGTAGCCAGCATCAGCCGCCAGAGGGTGGGCGGCGGCGACCATGAAACGCTGCGCTTGCCAGCCGGGCTTGGCGGTCCAACCCGAGGCGGCTTCGGGCATCGTGGCTGCGGCGCGCGTCGCCGGTGCAAGCGGCGAAGAGGCCGGTGGCGCGGCGCAAGAACCCAGCAGCGCCAAGACCAGGCTGTGCCACAGGCGCCAAGTCCGCCAGCCCTGCTTCAAGCTCGTCATCGGCTGGCGACTAACGCATCAAAGCAGTGGCACGCCGGTTTTACTTTGCAGCTCTTGTGGCGTCACGCCCGGTGCGCGCTCCACCACCTTCAGGCCAAGCGGCGTGACGTCCAAAACGGCCAGATCGGTGATGATGCGGTTGACCACGCCCACGCCGGT
>JANNEX010000420.1:0-1820 GCA_031379155.1 Rubrivivax sp. | reverse complement strand
TTCCGCTGAGCGAGACCGTCACCATCACGCAGATGCATTTGCCGGTGGACGACACCCACACCTATTGGTACAGCTTCTTCACCAGCTTCGATCAGCCGCTGGACAAAGAGACGATGCGCCAGCAGCGCCTGGAACACATCATGCTGCCCGACTACGTGCCCATTCACGGCCGCCACGACCACTGGAACTTCAACCCCGAAGAGCAGCGCACGCGCACTTTTCTGGGCATGGGCGAAGACGACATCAACCGCCACGACCAATGGGCGGTGGAAAGCATGGGTGCCATTGCCGACCGCACGCGTGAACACTTGGGGCAAAGCGACAAAGTCATCATGGCCAATCGGCGTTTGCTCAGCAAAGCCATTCAGGTGGTGCAAGAAGGTGGCGTGCCGCCCATGGTGTTGACAGCGGAACAGGCGCGCGCGCTGCAAGGCCCCGACACCATGGACTGCATTGCACCGGCGCAAGACTGGCAAGCCTTTTGGCAGCAAGCCGCAGCCGCCAAACGTGCCTGCGCGGCCTGGTTGCAGACCCGCAGCACCAGCGCAGCATGACACTGGCGCAGCGCAGCGGCTTGCACACGGCAGCCCGTGCGGGCGCTTGTGAAGCGGTGCTGGCGCAGGCGCGCCGCCAAGGGCTGGAGCAAGTGCGTGTGGCCTGGGCTGACGTGCACGGCACGATGCGCGGCAAGACCCTGGTGTGCGACAACGAAGCCACGGCCTTGCAAGACGCGCTAGACAACGGCGTGGGCATGGTCGGCACCGTGATGCTCAAAGACACGTCTGACCGCACGGCCGTCAAAGTTTTTGAGCCTGGCGCCGCGCCCGTGTTTGCGCCATTCAAAGGCGCCGGCAATGTGCTGCTGCTGCCTGACCCCGCCAGCTTCACCGTGCTGCCCTGGGCGCCGGGCAGCGGCTGGTTGCGCGCTGACGCCTTGTGGGCCGACGGCGGCGCCGTGCAGGCCGACCCAAGGGGTGTGCTGCTGCGTGCACTGGCGTTGCTGCAAGGCGCTGGCTACGGTTTGCGCTGTGGGCTGGAGGTCGAGTTCCACATCTACCGCATCACCGACACGCGCCTGGCCACGGACGCAGCCTGGCCCGCCGAGCCGCCTGCGGTGCAACTCATCCACCCCGGTTATCAGCTACTGAGCGAAGCTTACGGCGACGCCGCCGATGAAGCCTTGGCCATCGTGCGCCGCACCGCACTGGGCCTGGGCTTGCCGCTGCGTTCGCTTGAAATTGAACTCGGCCCCAGCCAGGTGGAGGCGGTGTTTGGCGCCACCGACGCACTGACTGCCGCCGACCACCTGCTGCTCTTTCGCAGCGGCGTGCGCCAGGCGCTGCGCCGCGCCGGCTACCACGCCAGTTTTGTCTGCCGCCCGCCGCTGCCGCTGTCGGTGGCCAGCGGTTGGCATCTCCACCATTCGCTGGTTAGCCTTGGTGCATCAAGCGGCGCCAATGCCATGCAGCGAGAACAGGCGGCCGGGGACGCTGACGACGCCCGCCAGGTGCTGTCAGACGTGGGCGCGCACTGGCTGGCCGGTTTGCTCGAACACGCGGGCGCCATGACGGCACTGTGCGCGCCCACCGTGCCTGCCTACAGCCGCTATCAAGGCAGCGTGATGGCGCCGCAAGCCGTGCTGTGGGCGCGCGACAACCGGGGCGCCTTGCTGCGCGTGTTGGGTGCGCCGCTTGACCCCGCCACGCGCATCGAAAACCGCCTGGCTGAGCCCCTGGCCAATCCTTATTTGATGATGGCGGCGCACATCTTTGCTGGGCTGGACGGCGTGCAGCGCCAACTGCAACCGCCAAGCGCCACGC
>JANNEX010000415.1:0-5057 GCA_031379155.1 Rubrivivax sp. | reverse complement strand
GCCGTCAGCCGCACACAGCAAGTCCACCGGGCTGCCGCTGACACGGCCAAAGGCGTAGGCGGCGTTGTTGTTGGCCAGGTCAATGGCGCCGACAAAACTGCTCACGTAGTCGGCAAAGAAGTAGTTGCCCTTCCACGGCGCCGGCAGCGCTCCGCTGGCCGGGTAGAAGCAGCCGCCGGCAATGGCAAAGCCGGTGAAGAAGCCGCCCGGCCCTGAACCTGCGGGAGAGGCCGCGCTGTGTTTGTAGCTGAACAGCGGCGCCGTGCGGCCGGCCGTGATGTTGTCGGGCCCTTCAGACGCGGGCCAGCCGTAGTCAGCACCGGGTGCGCCCAGGTTGATTTCTTCCCAGGTGTTTTGGCCCACGTCATTGATGTGGATACGGCCCGTGCCTGGCTGCACGGCAAAAGTGAAGGGGTTGCGCAGGCCGCGTGCCCAGATGGCGCGCGCCTGGCCGGCTTGGGTGTTGAAGTGCGGGTTGTCGCTGGGGATGCTGCCGTCGTCGTTGAAGCGCAGCATCTTGCCCAAGGGGCTGGCCAGGTCGGGCGAGTTGGCTGAGTTGGCGTTGTCACCCACGCCCACGTAGAGCTTGCCGTCGACGCCAAAGTGCAAAGCGCCGCCGTTGTGGTTGGTGGCGCCTGAGAGTGCGGGCAAATCCACCAGCACCAACTCACTCCCGGCTTCCACCACATCGGCATTGCTGGCGCTGGCGGTGAAGCGGCTGATGCGGTTGTGCGTGCCACCGCTGGCCGTGGTGTAGTAGACGTAGAGAAAGCGGTTGCTCGCAAAGTTGGGGTGCGTCACCACGCCCAGCAAGCCACGTTCGCCGTTTTGATCCACCGCCAGGCTCAGGAAGGGCGTGGCCAGCAGCGCGCCGTTTTTCACCACACGCAGCGCGCCGCCTTGTTGGCTGACCAGCAAGCGGCCGTCGGGCGTTTGTGTGAAGGCTGTGGCCGACGTCAGGCCCGTGACCCAGGACTCGTTGCGCGTGATGCCTGCGGGCTGGGTGCGGCTGCCGCCCAACTGCACCAGCACTTCGGCCCAGGCCGAGCGGTTGCCCGCCGCGTCGCTGGCGCGCAAGCGCAGCACGTGTTGGCCCGAGGCGTGGGCGTTGCTGTCGATGGTGACGGCAAAAGGCGGTGCGGTTTGTGCAGTGCCCACGGTTACGCCGTCGATCTGGAATTCGACGCTGGCCACGGCGACGTTGTCGGTGGCGGTGGCCGTGAAGTTGACGTTGCCGGCCAGGTTGCTGGCCAGCGCGGCGGGCGCCGTGATGGCGACTGTGGGCGCTTGGGTGTCGTTCGCCGCAGCGCCAACCGCCACCACCACGGCGGTGCTGGTGGTGCTGGCGCCAGCATCGTCGGTGGCGCGCGCGGTGAGGCTGCGGTTGCCGGTGGCGCTGGGCGTCCAGCTGATGCTGAAGGGCGCCACCATGTCTTCGCCCAGCAAAGTGCTGCCCTCAAAGAAAGCGACGCGGGCGACTGTGCCGTCGGCATCAGCGGCCGTGGCTGTCAGCGTCACGGCCACGCCGACGGTGGCTGTGGCAGCGGCCTGCAAACTCACTGTGGGCGGCTGGTTGTTGACGGCGCCGATGTCCACAAAGTTGGCCGTTAGGGTGGTGTCCGCCGCCGGTGTGACGAGCGTGTGGCTGGCGGCGCCACCGTCGCTCCAACTGGCGAAACGGTAGCGGCGGCCAGTGAAGGCTTGGTCGGCGGCGGCCAGGTCGCGCTCGAAGCCGACCACGCCAGTGAAAGTGCTGCCGGCGGTGAAGGGCTGGCCGTCCAGCGTCAAGGCCAGGCCGGCCGGTTGTGTGGCCAGCGTGACGCGCGCTTTGCGTGGCTGCAAGTCGCGTGTGACCTCGGTGGTGGCGCCGGCACTGTCGGTGGCGCGCAGGTGCAGGCGGTAGAAGATGGAGTCGGCACTTTCGCCGCGTGTGGGAATGGCCAGCGTGCCGCTGTTGCCCGTGGTGTTGGGCTGGAAGGGGTGGGTGTGGCTGTCGTGGTGCAGCTCGGCCCACCAGGTCAAGTTGGCTGCGGGCAGAGTGCCGTCCTCGGCATCGTTGCCGCTGACAGTGACGGTTAGGTTTTGGCCGGCGCTGAAAAGCGTGCCTTCAAGTGGCGCCGTGATAGTGGCTGTGGGTGGCTGGTTTGGCGCAGAGCCGCTTTCGCCACCACCACCGCCACAGCCCACCAACAACACACAGATGCAAGCCCCGAGACTGAAGCGCATGGTTGACCTCCTGCGCGAATTCTCAGGTCGGCGCCAGCCGCGCCTGTCACAAGGTGTGAAGCAGTTTCAGTCCCGCCTACACAGCCACCGGCGCCTTGATGGCCGGGTGCGGGTCGTAGCCGATGAATTCGAAGTCTTCGAGCTGATAGTCGAAGATCGAATCCGGCCTGCGTTTGATGGCCAGCGTGGGGTAGGGCCGTGGCGTGCGCGACAGCTGCAACTGCACCTGTTCCTGATGGTTGTTGTAGAGGTGACAGTCGCCACCGGTCCATATGAAGTCGCCCACCGCCAAATCACATTGCTGGGCCAACATGTGCGTGAGCAGCGCGTAGCTGGCGATGTTGAATGGCAGGCCCAAAAAGATGTCGGCACTGCGCTGGTACAACTGGCAGGACAGCTTGCCCTGCGCCACGTAAAACTGAAAGAAGGCGTGGCAAGGCATGAGCGCCATCTTGGGCAGGTCGGCCACGTTCCAGGCGCTGACGATGATGCGCCGGCTGTCGGGGTTGGCCTTGAGCTGCTGCACCACCTGCGCGATCTGGTCGATGTGGCCGCCGTCGGGCGTGGGCCAGTTGCGCCATTGCACGCCGTAGACGGGGCCCAACTCTCCATCGGGCGCAGCCCATTCGTCCCAGATGGTGACGCCGCGTTCTTGCAGCCATTTGGCGTTGCTGTCGCCGCGCAGAAACCACAGCAACTCCAGCACCACGGCTTTGACGAAGACCTTTTTGGTGGTGATGAGCGGGAAGCTTTGGCTCAGGTCAAAGCGCATCTGGTGGCCGAACACACTGCGTGTGCCGGTGCCGGTGCGGTCGCCTTTGGCCACGCCGTGTTCTTGCACGTGGCGCATGAAGTCTTCGTACTGCTGGTGCGCGGGGGCCGTCACGTCAGTAGGCGCCGAACAGGGTGTCCAGCGCCTCGTGCACGGCTGCGCGCTGTGCACGCACGTCGCCTACCGGTTTGCGAAGTTCGCTCAAGGGCACGGCGCCGATGGCGGCGGTGTCCAGCACCACCGCGTCGGCGCCCACTTGCAGCAGCGGATTCAGGTTGCGCGGCCGCGGCCCAAACGCTGCCTCTCGGCGCAGCGGCACCACCACGCGGGTGGCGATCTGGTTGATGTAGTCGTTTTGCACATCCAGGAAATAGGGCGTGCTCTTGCGCTCGGCCGCCACCGGGTTGGCGTAGACGTCAAAGCGCGCCATCAGCGGCCTTTCATGAAAGTGCGGTAGCGCGCCAGGGGCAGGCCTTCGGATTCAATGCGCGCGTTGTAGTGCGCGATGGCTTCCTGGTTCTCGGCGTTCCAGCGCTCCCAGTAGCGTTTTTGGACTTCTTCAGCCAGCAGCGCGTCCACGGTGGCCGAGAGGTTCAGGCCCAGTTCACGTGCGGTGTCCAGCACCTTGGCGTTGAGGCTGAGGTTGATGGCCCGCTTGAGGGTCCGCGTGGTGGGGCGTTCATTGGCTTTAGCGGCAGCAAGCATCATCAGGCTCCATCAACTGTGTGCATGAATTATGCCTGTGACTCCAGCGCAAGATCGCTGGCGGGTGCTTGCACATCAAACTGCATCGCCGCCAGCCGTGCGTACAAACCACCGCGCGCCACCAGTTCGTGATGGGTGCCACTGTCGACGATGGCGCCACCGTCCATGACCACGATGCGGTCAGCCTTGAGCACGGTGGCCAGGCGGTGCGCGATGACGATGGTGCTGCGGTCGGCCATGGCCGCTTCCAGCGCGGCTTGCACGACACGTTCGCTTTCAGCGTCGAGTGCGCTGGTGGCTTCGTCCAGCAGCAGCAGCGGCGGGTTCTTGAGCATGGCCCGCGCAATGGAAATGCGCTGGCGTTGGCCGCCCGACAGGCGCACACCGCGCTCGCCCAGGTAGGTGTCGTAGCCCTCGGGCAGGGCGCTGATGAACTCATGTGCAAAGGCCGCGCTGGCAGCGGCCTTGACTTCAGCGTCAGTGGCTGCTGGGCGGCCGTAGCGGATGTTTTCTAGCGCGCTGGTGGAAAACACCGTGCTGTCCTGCGGCACGATGCCTATGCGCTGGCGCAGCGCCGTCAAGCTGGCTTGGCGCACCGGCACGCCGTCAATCAGCACACTGCCTTGCTGGGTGTCATAAAAGCGCAGCAGCAGCTGGAACACGGTGCTTTTGCCGGCGCCGCTGGGGCCGACGAGCGCCACCGTTTCGCCCGCTGCCACATGGAAAGAAAAGTCGTGCAGCGCTGCTGTTTTGGGGCGTGACGGGTAGTGAAAGGTGACGCCCTTGAAGCTGACCGCCGAGCCGCCGCGCACCTGCGGCAGCGCTTGCACTTGTGCAGGCTCGGCCACGGGTGAGGTGGCCGACAGCAACTCCATCAAACGCTCTGTGGCGCCGGCGGCGCGCAGCAAGTCGCCGTAGACCTCGGAGAGCACGCCCACGGCGCCCACGAAGATGATGACCAGCACCACCGTCTGGCCCAGGTGCCCGGCGCTGATCTTGCCGGCCAGCACCGCCTGCGTGCCCTGGTACAGGCCCCACAGCAGCGCGCCAAAGGTGGCAGTGATCATGAAGGCCACCAGCATGGCGCGCACCCGGGTGCGTTTGCGCGCGGTGGCAAAAGCTGCTTCGGTACTCTGATCAAAGCGCTGCGCTTCGCGAGCCTCTTGCACATAACTTTGCACAACCGGGATTTCGCCCAGCACCTCGGCCGCAATGGCGCTGCTGTCGGCCACACGGTCTTGGCTGGCGCGGCTGAGCTTGCGCACGCGCCGGCCAAAGTAGATGCTGGGCAGCACCACCAGCACCAAAATCCCCAGCACCTGCGTCATCACCCAAGGGTTGGTGATGATGAGTG